>JBJECC010000144.1:0-10214 GCA_051870655.1 Parabacteroides sp.
AAGAAACACAGGGAAAAAGAGGCAGGCAAGGTTCCTAATAAAGTTCCTAATAAAGTTCCTAATAAACTCAAGGATGCCTATCCCGAAATATCCGATGCTACGTGGAATGTATATGTTACCTTGAAAAACAACAGGACTGCCTCTGCCGCATCGTTAGCCTCCCTACTGGGCATCTCTGACCGTATGGTAAGAAAGCACCTTACCACACTGAAAGAGGCCGGCATCATTCAGCGGTCGGGAAGTCATAAAAACGGATACTGGAATCTGATCATCGAATAGAAAGAGCGACAGATAGATAGATAGGTATAAAAATAACTCCCAAAGACATCACGAAGTTACTTTAATTGATGTCTTTGGGAGTCTATTTTCATTCATACATCATACATAAATACCCTCCCTTTCAATTACGCGTTATGCTATATCTGGAGGCATTCACCAGCATATAGTCACGCAAAATATTCATATACTCTGCCGTTGATTTCATAACCACCTAATTTATACAAGGGCCTGCAAGCAGATGGGTCTGACAACCCGCACTTATTTAACACCGGTCAGCGAACGGATGCAATCTACCTCCTCCTGGCTGAACGGCGTACCATCTTGACGGAAAATGTCATGGAACCACAGCTTCGGTTCCGCTACGTCAGGCAACGGTTCGTCCCATGCAAAGATCGTATTGGTCTTTCCGGATACGAATCCCCAGTTGATGGCCACCACTTTGTTCTCTTTCAGCAGCGGCATGATCGTACTGAAAAGACTGTTGTTGCGACGGGCCATGTACTCAGTACAAACCAGCGGACGGTTGAACATCTTCAAATATTTGATACACTGTTCATGATCCGCCCGGTCACTGTAGTTGTGATAAGAAATCACATCCGAGTTCTCCAACTGGAACGCGTTCAACGGAGCAAAGTCATCTCCCCAATTCCAGACGCCACTGGTCACCGGCTGGGAGGGATTGACCTCGCGAGCCCATTGGAACACACGTTTCAACATCGGCAAGGTCTCTGTGACATGGCCGCTGTTACCCGGTTCGTTCCACAAATCCCACAACAGGATGCGATCATCCTTTCCGAATGTGGTCAACAGATCCTTTACATACTTTTCCAGCTTCGGATAGAGTGCCACGGTATCCTTACGCAAGGAGACAGCGGGATCCTGAACCCATCCCGAATTGTGTACACCCGGTTTCGGATCCGGCTGCTTGCCATACGAAGACTCGGCATTCCAACAATCATCGAAGATACAGAAAAGCGGCTTGATGTGATGCTTCTGGCAGATGCTCAGAAAATCATCCATCCGCTGCTTCAAGCCTTCCGGATCATTCTCATACACCACGCTGCTCAGATAGACACGCAACGTATTGAAACCGATTCCTTCTGCCATGGACAACTCCCGGTCAATCTGCTCGGCATTGTAGCTCTCCTTGCTCCACATCTCGATCTGATTGATGGCATCGGCATTGATATAATCCGCACCTGCCAACCAAGGCAATTGGGCATACCACGCATTTGCCTGTTCTTCACTCCAACGCTGAGCCACTTGCGGCTGCTGCGTCTCAACCGGCTGCGGTGCACAACCACTCATCAGGCAGGTGAGGGCACAGGCAGCACCGACTACTAAACTTTTCACTTTCATAGATTCATTCTTTTATATAGGACAATAATGCTTTCGAAAACACTTCATAACCGGCATGGGTCGGATGCAATCCGTCTGAAAAGAGCGATTCATCCAGCTTGCCGGAAGGCAGCAGAAATCCGGCAGAGACATCCACCGTCTTGACCCGCTCCTCTCCTGCCAAGCGTGCATCCAGCAGGCGGTTCAAGGCGACCAGACGGGTCTCATATCCCCTCCGGGGAATAATGTGGATCACATAGATCCGGGCTGTCGGTTGTTTGGCCTTGACCAAACGGACCAGATCCAACGTACCCTCCACAATCTCCTCATCGGTATTGAGATGTATATTGTTCGTACCCACCATCATAAAGACCTTCTCCGCCTGAAAGCCATCCAACTCTCCATGAAGAATGCGCCACGACATATTCTCCAAGCGGTCCCAGCCATAGCCCATATTCACGACCCGTTTTCCGGCAAACTGCTGTTGCCATACATCATCGGCCCGGCGTAAACGCTCTTTGGGGAGTCCTCCCCAGTAATGCATGATCGAGTTGCCCAGCACCACGATCTGCGGCTGCTGTTCCGCGTTGTATGCCAACACCTCTTCATGCCGTCTGTTCCAATCGTAAGAACTGGCATCCCGATGCTGTCGGCAGGGAGCCAAATGAAGCGAATCGGCTCCAGGATAGAGAATGGAACGGATCTTCCGGCTGTAGGCATCGGCATACTGCGTCATGCCCAGATCGGTGGCATGTACCCCATCGACCTGGCTCTCCAGACTCAACCCCAACTCTTCAAAGGAGAGGTAATGGAGTCCGGCGAAACGGCTCTTCAATTCCTGAAAAACCTGTTGTTGTACCTTGTTCACCTCCTGAAACTCCTTCGCCTTCTCGTCAGAAGCCTTGTATCCCATGTATCCGTCATGATCGACCAAGAGAATCGGAGCCTGGCTTTTGGCCCGTAACGTCTCTACTGTGCGACGAATCCGTTCCGGAATCAGTGCTTTGCGCTCACCCGTCATATTCGGCATGCAGTCAATTACGAACATCGCCGCATCCAATTCCGACAACAAATCCACAAAGCCGGCATCCAACTGTCCGTTACCGGAGAAGCCGAGATTGATTACCGGACAGTCCAGTCTCCGTTGCAAGATATTGCTCCAGGCCATACCCGGACGAGAGGCACAGGCTCCTTGCGCAATGGAAGTTCCGTACACCACAATCGGCTTTTCCTTTGGCAACGGCACAAACTCAAACCGGGCATCGGCAGGCACCCCGATCTTCATCCAGGTCACATGATTATAAAGAGGCAGATAGAGACAAAACTCATTGCCTAACTTATGCGTATTGTGATAGGTCAATCCCTGATAGCGATACCGGATCGTATCGCCAAAACTGTATTGGGCGACACAGCCGAACTGGTTGCCGTCTGCATCCAATGCATACAGATCGACCCCGCTCACCCCGGTCGAAGGCATGTGCGGCATGGAGAGTGCTCCACTGACCTGATACTGTACCTGAATCTCCGAGGCATTTGTGTAGAACTTCACATAGAGCCCGGCACAATCCTGCGCCAGATTCCACACCGGTTCGCGCACCTTGTCTTTGGCACGCAACGGCAAACGGGCATAGCTCTTTCCGATCTCTGTGTTCCAACCCCTTCCCTGTACCGGCAAGGAGGCCTCCTCCCACGGATCATGCCAAACGGTCTGCGCTGCCAACCAGCCCTGCGACAATCCCAATAGACACATCCAAACAAACCATCTTTTCATACACATTTCTGTTTTTTATCTGTTACTATTCCTCCCGCGACAACGAATAGGGACGATCGCTGCCTGCAAAGATCCGCTTCTTGTTGGGAGAAGAGGTCATCTCAAAGGTCAGCACGCCGCCCTCCAGAATATCCTGTTGGGTAATATATCCTTTCGTGTAGGGTTTTCCATTCAGTTTGACAGACTTGACATAGCGGTTCTTGTCGCTGACCTTCTCGGCACGCACTTCAAACGTCTTGCCGTTCTCCAGCGAGAGCTTGATGTAGGGCAGATAGGGAGCACCCAGCACATACTGGTCAGTTCCCGGACAAACCGGGTAGAAGCCCATGGCTGAAAAGATGTACCAGGCGGACATCTGGCCACAGTCGTCATTGCCACACAAGCCGTCAATGTTGTTGCGATACATCTTGTTCATGATTTCCCGTTGCCAGTACTGCGTCTTCCAAGGTTGTGACGTCCAGGCATAGAGGAACGGAATATGATGACTGGGCTCGTTGCCATGCACATAACCGCCCAACAAACCCTCCTTGGTCACATCTTCTGTCTCGGCAAAAAATTCATCCGGCAGGTGCATCGTAAAGAGAGAATCCAATTTGGAGACAAACACCTTCTCCCCTCCCATCAGTTCCATCATCCGGTCCACATCCTGCGGCACATAGAAAGAATAGTTCACGGCATTCCCTTCAATGAATCCCTCACCATGTGTACTGAGCAGGCTGAAAGGATCTTTCCACCGGCCATCGGCATAACGGGGACGTGCATATCCGATCGAAGGATCAAAGATCTTTTCAAAATTGGAGGCTCTGGATTTATAGGCAGCCGCCCGTGCAGCATCTCCCGCCAGACGGGCTGTCTGGTAGATTGTCCAGTCGTCATACGCATATTCCAACGTCAAAGAAGCGGCACTTCCATTATGATCCAATGCCACATAGCCCTTCTCCATATACTCCTGGGTTCCGTCATAATAGGGAATCGTAGAGCTGTTGACCATGGCACGTAACACCTCCTGCTTGTCCAACGGCAATCCTTTAGCCACGGCATCCGCCAACACAGACACCGAATGATAGCCGATCATACACCAGTTCTCATTGGCCATGTGACTCCAGATCGGCAACGCATGATGCACACTCTGCTCCGCATGTTTCAACATCGAACGGGCAATATCCGTACTGACCTGCCGATGCAGGATGTTGAACAATGGATGGAGAGCCCGGTAGGTGTCCCACACCGAGAAGACCGTATAGTTCGTAAAGCCTTCGGCCTGATGGATATTCTGATCCAATCCCCGGTACTGACCATCCACGTCCATATAGACACAGGGATTGATCATCGTGTGATAGAGAGAGGTGTACAACAGGGCCAACTGATCGTCATTTCCCTCTGCCTCCACCACAGAGAGTTCGCGGTTCCAACTGTCCGAAGCCTGTTGTACCAGCCGGTCAAACGAACGTCCCGCAGCCTCTGCCTGCAAATTCTTCAAGGCTCCAGCCGTGCTGACACCTGACAAGGCCACCTTGACCTCCAGTTCCTCCGAACTGTCGGCATCAAAATCAAAATAGGCGACCAATTTACGTCCACCCATATCGGGGAAGTTTTCCTTCATATTGAACTTGCCATATCCGCCACGATAATTGACTTTGCCTTTCTCCTCACAACCATAATGACGAATCGGCTTGGAGAAAGAGATGGCAAAATAGGTATAATTGACCCGTGCCCAACCGTTCGTGATACGATAACCGGTCAGCAAGGTATCATTCTCCACACGCAGGCTGCTCCACAGGACCTTTCCGTCGTAGTTATAAATGCCGTGGATCAAATCCAGTACCACCCGTTGATTGGCCTGCTTGGGATAGGTATATTTATGTACACCCACACGCTGCGTGGCAGTCAGCTGTGCCTTGATACCATAATCTGACAACAGCACTTCATAATAACCGGGACGTGTCACCTCCGTATCATGGGAGAAACGGGAACGGTAACCACTATCCGGATTTGTGGCCGTACCGGGATTCAGCAACAAGGCTCCGGTGGTCGGCATCACCAGTATATCCCCCAAATCGGAATGGCCCGTACCACTGAAATGGGTATGGCTGAATCCGACAATGCTGCTGTCTTTGTACTGGTATCCGGCACAATATTCATACACACGCGGTTGGTATTTTCCATCCACATTGTGCGGGATGGTATCGGTGTCAGGACTCAGCTGTACCAAACCGAAAGGTACACAAGCTCCGGGAAATGTATGTCCCATACCGTTTGTCCCGATAATCGGATTCACCCGATCGGTCTTCTCCCGAGCACACAAAGGGCCGGCCACACAAAGCGCAACCAGCCACATCACTAAACAACTTATACGTCTCATATATTATATATGTATAGATTAAACTACCTATCCATCTCATAAACCTCCGCCACCTGCCGGGCAATGTGGTCCCAATCATATTTAGAGAGATCATACGTCTGAGAGGTTTGTTCCCGATCCAGCAACTGTTGCATCTGACTGACCAGATGTTCCAGATCATTCAACCGGAAATAGTTGTCCTGCGGCAAGCCGACCGCCAGATTGGCAGGAATATCACTGGCCAGCACTTTCCGCCGGCAACTCATGGCCTCCAAGAGGGTAATGGGCAATCCTTCGTGTGAAGAGGGCAACACAAAGAGAGCCGCCTGGGAATACAGCTCTTTCAGATTCGCCCCTTTCACAATGCCAGGCAGGATCACCTGATTCTCCGAGGCAAAATCCTTCAACGAACAACAATAGGCAGAGTCATAATCGGCATTGCCTGCAATCACCAGCTGATAGTCGGGACGCTTCAATCGGACATACGCCTCGATCAGGCGATCAAACCGCTTCTCCTCCACAAAACGCCCGACAGCCAAAATATATTTGCCGGGATGAATGCCCAACGACTGCAAGAAGGTATTTTTTCCATCACATTCCGGAAAGGTCGTGATGCCATTATAGATCAGATGGACACGGTCCGTCCTGTTGTATTTCTTCCGGAGGATCTCATTAATCACGGTCGAGATGGAAATGATATGATCCGCCATGAGGGCCGCGAAAAATTCACCCATCCGTAACACAGTTTTCGCCAGCACTCCCCATTTCTCCCGGTCATAATCCGGTCCGTGGTGCGTCATGACCACTTTCAGTCCCAACAGCTTGGCAAAAGGAATCGCAATGGAAGGGCCGATTGCATGGACATGTACCCAATCGGCATGAGCCTTCTTCGCATACCAAATTCCTTTGAATGTATGTACGGCAGCCTCCAGACCAGTGATAAAAGGAGAGTCGATGTCTTTGAAACGGACGCCCCGGTATGCCTCCATCGGCGGGTTCTCCTTGACGAATCCACACCGACGAACTACAGTCACCTCATAGCCCAATGCGACAAGACGCGGATAGAGCTCTTCGCAATGGGTCTCAATCCCCCCTTGAATGTTCGGGAAGCCCCGTAAGCCAACGACAACGATCTTCATCTTATTCCGTTCTTTTCTGTAAATTTCCCTGTTCCGGATCCTGCCCCACATCGTACCATTTCCGTTCCAGATTCAACGGACGGCCACAGAAGCTGTTCAGTTTGTTCTGCACAACCCAACGAAGCGGATGCTGGATATATTTTTTCATCACAGGCGATGCTGTACCCACCATCCAACAGTTCTTCGGACATTTCCGGACCTGTTCGCGTACATGCTGAGCCTGTTCGCTCTCCCAAATCTCCTTAAAGTCATGGACTTGACGGATATTCCCCATGCTCTCCTTCCAAAACTGCTCTTCCAAGCCATTGCAAGGATAGACATCGCCATACGGATCGACAAAGAAGTTGACCATACCGGCCTCACAAGGCAACATGCGTCGGTTACCTTCAATGTAGTTGATCAGGCCGTTGTTGAAAAAGGCGCGGAACCATGATTTCGGAGAATGTTCCTGCAACTGGAGCGCAATCAATTTCTCAAAATTGGAAATCACCTCTTCCTTATTGGTGATCCGGTTGTCATATTTATGGAAATAGTAGGAATTGTGGAAAGCAGCCGTTGCAAATTCCAAATTCAACTGTTTCGCCAAATGATAGAGCGAAAGCATGTCTTTGGAATTATTGTTGGAAACCGTAATGCCGAATCCAATGTCTTTCACTCCCATCTCTTTCAATGTCAACAAGGTACGCAAGCCTTTGTCAAATCCACCTTCGCGCCCACGCAATTCATCGTTCTTTTGCGACAGTCCTTCAATGCTGATACGGATGCCAATGTTTGGAAATTTCTCTGCCAGGCGGATGATGCGTTCCTCAAACCAACCGGAGGTAGAGATCACCACACGAGGCGATTTGCGGAACAACACTTCTACTATCTCATCCAGATCTTCCCGTATAAAAGGCTCCCCACCGGTGATATTCACAAACTTCACATGCGGCAGGATCTCCAGTTCTTTTGGCTGGATCTCACGGCTTTTCTCTGTCGGATGATTCCAAATGTCACACATCTTGCAGCGCATCGGACACCGGTAGGTGGTGATGATACACATATCAGAGGGTGCGGGTATCTTATTGCTCATAAATCTCAATCAATTTGTTATAATAGTTCTCTGCCGAGTACTGCTGTCGAGCAGAACTGCAAATATCGCTATAATTAAATGTTTTATTAAACATTTGTCCGATTTTTTCTTTCAAGTCCTCTTTATTTCCAGCCTCGAAAAGCATTCCATTCCGTTCATGGATCAATTCCGGGATTCCTCCGATATTGGCTCCCAACACGGGAGTTCCCAAACAGAGGGATTCAATCACAGACAAAGGATTGTTTTCATACCATTCCGAAGGAATCACCATGAAACGAGCTCTTTCTATAATTCCTTTCAGTTCATTCCATTCTTTAAATCCAACAAACTGGATATGACTGTGATTGTGGTCAAATGTATCTTTTAAAGGTCCCGTACCCACCACCAACAAACGATAAGGCAATTGGCGAGTTGCCTCTATCAACGTACCGACACCCTTCTCCTCTGATAAACGCCCTATGTAACAAATATAATCCTCTTTATCTATACTATCATGCGATAAGTCCCTATTGGTAAAATTGGGAATCACACGGATTTTACTTGGCGAGAATCCTCCTTCCACCATTTTTTCTGCTAAAAAACGGCTCGGCGAAATAAAACAATCCGTATTCTTTTTCAAGCGATTCTTATCCCAATACAGTGCTTCCAAATAGGCTAATACGCTCGCTGCCAAACTGCCCTTCATGCATTTTTTGGCAAATACTTGGAATGGATCCCGGAAACAGATTTCACAAGGTTTGCCGTTGCGTAAACAGGTATAAGCCGGACACACCAGTTTATAATCATGCATCGTCCAGACCACTTTGATGCCCTTTCGATGAGCCAGTTCACCAATCAGAGGAGAAAGCTGTGAATGGATATTATTCAGATGAACCACATCCGGCTGAAAGGTCTCCAGCAACGCCATGAAATTCCGTTTCACCTCTGCTGAATGAAAAATACGGGTTACAGCACGCAATTTATTCTGAATACCACCCGCTTGAAAATCCACTTGTGACGGGAAATACCCTTCCCATTCCGAATGAAAATTATCCGGATATTGCATACTGAAAAAGGCCACCTCATGTCCCTTGGCTTTCAATAACTGTTCCAAACCAATGGACATGATACAATCTCCTCCTCGATTGTAATAGAATTTATTGGCAATCAATATTTTCATGGTATAACTTTTGACGGTGGATATAATACAACTTGCATTTGTCTCAAAGACAATCCTAAAATCATCATAACAAAGATACCTCTATTATGTGTAATGGTTGAATCACTGGTACACTCTATCAAGAAAAAAGCAATAATAAGCATAGTAATAGTAAAATACTTAATATTGTCCGGATTTTTAAAAGATCTAAGTGCTTTGACAGCAACAACAATCCAAAATGAAAAAAACAGAATGACACCTACAATTCCAAATTGGGCCAAAGCCGGATAATACGTATCTGCAATAAATTTAGGATTATTTTCCGTCAATCCATATAAAACATCCAATCCATAGTCATTATATATGTGTGAATAATATTGTCCCGAAGTAACAGTTGCATAAGTAGCAAAACCAGATCCAAAAGGAAAATAATCTTGAAAAATTGAAGTTGAAAAATAATATAAGGCCATTCGAGCATACAGATCTTGAGTATCTCTTCCACCACCAAAACCACCTTGAATAAAATACAAGTTGATCTTATCCCAAGCAACAATAGTGGTCAACCCCAAAACAATCAACAATAATGAGGTATTCTTAAAATTAAATCTCAGCTGAAAGTCTTTATTCAAATATAGTACAAGAAACGAAGCAATAACGAAAAATCCATAGGCTTTTGACCGTCCCGACAAAATACTAATTGAGGCTATGGCAATAAAGATGATTTTATCTCTTTGGGTATAATCGCTACATAACAAATATATTAGCGCCATAATGATTGCTGCCGTAGCCAAACGGGATTCATGACGTAGCAGCACATCTAAAACTACATCAGTGAACAAAGATGAAATGCCTATCAGCAGAAGATATCCTGCAAAAACAAGTGATAAAAAACGAAGATTCTTTTTCATCTGATCGTTAAATCTTGGAGCCAAAGCATAAACCGCAAAAAATGCCAAATAGGGTTTGAATTGAATAATAAAATCAGAAAGGATGGCTACCTTAGAATTACTATGAATCCATAACGAATACATTAAGTAGAAAAAAAAGACCCCTATCGTAACCAGAAAAAACCTATTGACACTCCATTTCGGAGTATGCAGCACATAATAGCCATACAATACACACAATGCTATGAG
>JBJECC010000145.1:0-10182 GCA_051870655.1 Parabacteroides sp.
ATCATCCGTATTTCTCTTCTGCATACCAAGGAGCAAGAGACGCGGTGTTCGAAAAAGTCGAAATGTCAAAAATAAGGCTGGAAGAAAAAGAGATCCGTGAATGGGCAAAGTACAATTTGACAGGAAAGATTTTCCAAAATAAACGAGAAGGGTTCAATATCGAATTTAAAATGAGGGGCATCAAGGAGATGCTGAATCAGCCTCATAAGCATATATCAGAAAAAAACAGATCCTTGAAAGATATGGAACGGCTGATATATGAAGCGGAACATGTACTGTATATCGACGATAATAAAGGCAATACTATGGTGAAGGGATATCATTATTTCAAAATCATAATTGCAGAAGAACCATCCTATCTTGTCGTCAGGGAGATGGAAGACGGATCTTATTATGCCTATTCAATCGTAGATCGACTAAAAAGAGAGAGATAAAAGCACTTGACGAAGGATTTGCAATCCAACACAGTAATCTTTTACCTCTCACTTACAATACAAATATACAAACAAAAATGTAAACTCAAATTGTATATGGGTAAAAAAGATTTCACAAGGCAGGGCTTCCAGAACGGAGGGCTGAAACCCTGGAAGGAGGTGAAGCGGAGGAACCCGAACAGCGGATGGTACGGATTCCAGTACAAGGGGGAAAACCGGAAGACCGTGCCATACAGGACCACCAAAGACGGGAAACGGGCGAAGAAGCAGCGGAAACTCAATTTCAGTCTGGCGGCCACCCGATGGCCCGTCCTGCACAACAGCGGAGACCTGAAGAACAGTCTGAGATACATTCCGCAACCCGGATGCGTGACGATCACGTCCGATCTGCCCTACGCACAGGTGCAGAACGAGGGCGGTCCCGTCAAGGTGTTCGGGAAGCGGACGGCCCTGCTGCCTGCACGCCGGTTCGTCGGGGAGAGCCGGGAGCTGGACGACAAGATCCGGCATGAGATAGACAAAGGAGTTACCAACATTTTCAATTCATAGCTTATGTATCTGGAGTTGTACAAAAGCATCCGGTCTATTGTGGCGGATGCGTTCGGAATAGAAATGGACGTGGACGGGAGGATCATCGATACGCACGAAAGCGCACTGAAGGACATCCAGTGGTTCGCCTCGCAGTATGACGGGGTGATTCATACGGCACCCGTGCTGCTTGTGGAGTTTCAGGATCTGGACATGTCCGTGCTGACCAAGCAGACCGGAAGGACACACATATCCATCCGTCTGCACGTCGTGACGGAGGCGGAAAACGAGTCGGACGGCATTCCGGACCGGATGGGCGAGCCTGATCATCGGAACATACTCGCAGTTCAGTACATTGTTCGGGTTGCTCCCGAACTCCAGACGTTCCTCCATAACCTTCTCGTATTTGCCGCCCCACTGCCGGCAGGAGGGACACCACAGCAGCCATTTCGGGTCTCTCCGGAAGACAATGCCGGAACAGGAGACATATCCGCAGGGGCAGTGATAGACCCACCGGCCGGGAGTGAGGGTGGCGGTCTTCATGTTACAGACGGTTGAATGAGGGTTCCAGTTTACGCCATACGCCCTGTCCGTCCTTCCGGTAGAAGTAGAAGTTGGTGGCGGTTCCCTCCACTAAGTGGCTCTCCTTGAAGAGCTGCATGATGGCGGTATATTCCTCGCTGTCGAACTTGTCCTCCAGTTCGTAGAGCTTGGAGATGCTCTTGTAGTCCAGGTCGCCGTACTTGTTCCGGTTCAGCAGGGTCATGGCCAGCTGGTACATCGGATTGTCGGTGCCGTCCTCGCGGGTGCTGATCCAGTCCTGGAGAAACTCGATGAGGCGGGATGCGGCGGCATCCGCACGCTCGTCGAATTTCTTCACCTTGTTGTTGCTGACCTCGATGCGGAAGTCACCGTCCTGCACGGTGTAGCTCAGCTGGTCCTTCCGGCGGAGTTGCCCATACTCCTCCAGCACCGTGCGGAAGGCGGTCATCTCGTCCACGCAGTATTTGTGGAGGCCGGACACCTGTTCGCAGACGTCCGTCACCTTCCTCTTCATGCTCTGCACCAGCTCTGCCCGGATGGCCTCATACGCATCCCGCTTTTCCTGCATCATTCTCTTCTCGTGGTCCTTGCGTTTCGCCAGAGCCGCTTCCAGCTCTTCGGTCGTCATCTCGTCGATTGTCTTCATACTTTTTTCTTTTTAGATGTTTGTTCGGATAGTTGTTTATATCTCAAATACTCACCCCGCAGATACTGCAGGGATCGTTCCAGTTCCCCGATCTCCTTTTCCCATTCCTCCAGCAGCTTCCGATGGGAAGCGGTGTCCTTTGTGGGGCGTGCGATGATGGCGCCGATCAGGAAGTCGCTCTCCCGTTTCAGATAGTCCAGCCTCCTGCGCAGCCGTTTCCCCTGTTCGGCCACCTGCTCCATCTTTTCCGTGTAGTCCACCATGGCCTGTTCAGTTTTTGCTCATGACGAATGACAGGACGGGGTCCGGCCGGTTCGCCACGTCGTTTTTCTTCTTGTACAGGCTGTAGATGGCGGTCATCTTCGACAGGGGGATGCTGCCGAACCGGTCGCATCTGGCAGCCCTGCAGGCCACCCGTTTCACATAGTCGATCTTCTCCTCGCGGGTGCGGAACCGGTATCCCATCGTGTCGATCCACTTGCAGATGGCGGCGATCACCCTTTTGCCTGCCTTGTCCCGTTCCGCATCATAGACTGCACGTTTCACGCTCGGCACATTGCGCAGATTCTCCATCATGGCCTCGTAGGCCTCCGGATGGTTCTCGCGCATCTCCCGGAGCGAGGTGGTGGCCCCGTTGCTGTATCGGTGCACAAGTCCCGCCTTGATCTCTTCCCGGTATGCCTCATTGTAGCCTTCCGTCATCCGGAGCAGTGTCCAGAACTGGCGGAACGAGGCCGTCTTCTTTGTATTCTTGTTTGCCATATATCATGTCTTCTAAAGGTTCTCCATGTTGTATCTCTCGTATCCTTCCTGCCAGATGATGTAGGGCTCTCCGCCTCCGTACCGGCTTACGATGTCGGCCCGGTATGCCTGTACCCGGATCTTCACGTTGCTGTCGAACCGGATCTTCTTGGCGACCCGTCCCTCCGGATTGGATCCGTCCGCATGACTGATCCAGATGAAGAGCTTGTTCGGGAATGCCTCCTTCAGCCGTTTGTAGTCGTCGTAGCTGAGCCCGGTGTATTGCAGGGAATCGACACATACGATGTGCGGGCTTTTCGGCTGGCTGAGCCGCTCCTTGAGCTGCCCGATGCCCTCCCGGTCCAGCACGACGAACCTGCGCCTTACCTCCATCATGTTCGTCTCCTCGATGGCACCGCGCAGCGACTCGCTCACGCCCTCCTCCAGGCTGTCATAGGCCACACGGCCGAAATTGCACAGGTATTTGCAGAGCTGCAGGGCAAAACGGGTCTTTCCGTTTCCGGAGTTTCCCCAGATGATCCACGACCCTGTCAGCTCGGGCCTGCCGATGGAGGCGAGCCATTCGCCTTCGAACGGCATGGTGTTGAACCGTGTCTTCAGGATCTGTTCCACTGATGCTGCCCGTGCCATTACACCGCCTCCTTCCGGTTAAGCTTCGTGATCTCCGTGTGGACGCGCCGGAGGGATCCTTCCGTGGCGGCATACATCTTGGTAGGTGGCAGCTGCGATCCGTTGGCCTTGGCCACCATGGCCACCTGCGCCATGGCAAAGTCCCGGTAGTCCGACTCCGATTCCGGCGTGATGCGCTGGTAACGCTGGCCGTACCGGCTGAAGATCTCCTCGTAGCCGACCCGTTTCCGCTCGATCATGCTGTCGATCTTGCTGCGGAGAGCGTTCGCCCCCATCATGTACCACCCGCAGGTGTATTCCGTGGCGTTCCAAAGGCCCTTCAGCTCTAAAAATGCTGAGTACTCCAGATCTCCGGCCTCGTCGAGCACGATGAGCGGATTGCTGATGCTCTTCAGATAGAACACAAGGTCGGCATATACGTCGGCATAGCGTCCGCGGTCTCCCACACCGAACTCCTTGGCGATGGCACGGATCAGCTTCGTCTTGCACTTGACCTGCGAGCAGTCGATGTAGGCCGCATTGGCATGTCCCTTCACGTAGCACTTCGCGGCAAACGTCTTCCCGATGTCGGCGCGGTCGCACAGCAGTCCGCTGATGCTGTGCTGCTGGCATGCTTCGAGCTGTCCCGTCACGTAGAGATAGACGGGTGTCTCGGCCACGACCCAGCTGCTCTGGTTCCCGATAGCCACGTCGAGGATGCGGGCCACCGTGACCCATTTGGCATCGTCCAGCAGCCTTTCCGTCTCTCCGTTCAGGATACGGCTCAGGATGCTCTTCCCGATGCCGAGCTTGATGGCATACTTGGCGTTGCTGGGATACATCCCGGCACGTTCCCGGATCGCTGTGGCGATTCTGTTCTTTACTTCTGTTGTGATCATGATTTATATACTGTTTAATTATGATTCAAATCCTGTTTAAAGCGACTTCAGGGCTGCTTCCCGTGCCCGTCTGGCGAAAGCAGCGAAGTCGAAATCATCGTCGTCCATGTCTGCCGTGACAGGCTCCGGAACCGGTGCGGCCTTCACCTCTACAGGCGTGACGGGTTCTGCCGGAAGGATGGCCACCTTGGAGAGCTTCCGCCGGCCCTTCCTTACCATCGCATCGTACTGTGCCACATATTTGGCCTGCTCCTTGTAGGCCTCCCTGTCTGCGTCCGTCTGTTCGGCGGTAGCCTCGTTGTAGGCCACCACGCGACGGCAGGTGTCGATATAGATGTTGTTCTGATAGATATAGACCTCCTCGATTGTGTCGGCCGGCATGTAGTAGGCATCCACCTCGTAACAGTTCGGCTTCAGCAGGTCAAGCACCTCAGGAGAGGAAAGCCTGTAGTCCTGGTACTGCACACGGACGTAGGCGCTCCGGCGTATGCTGGTGTGGGTGCATTCGCCCACATAGCGGGCTACCTTGGCGGGGTACATAGGTGTCATGTTCGGGTTGCGGTGTTCGAGAAGCACCTGAAGGCGTGTCTTGCCCGGATATTTCTTCTGGTTCCGGTGCAGGTCGTTATTGTATAGCTCGATGATACGCATGTCATCCGCCACAAGTTCCTCGAAGGTATAGGTCTTCTCCTTGTAGTGGTTGTTGTCCTCGTCGAATACCTTATCGACCTTCGGTCGGTTCGCCTCCAGACGTGCATAGAACCGTCCGATCCCCTCCTGGTACCGCTTCTCGTATCCGTATTTCTTCTCCTTGTTGAAATGTTCGGCCCGTTTCTCCTGTGAGTTTCCCGGATTACACCACCGGATCAGAGGGAAGAGCACACCGTCACGCATCATGTCGTCGGCAAACTGGTTTACGATATGGTGTTCCACCTCCATCTCCAGTGGCATCCCGAAATGATAGGAGTCAATGAACCGGAGCATGTCCCGTATGCAATCGACAAACAGGCCGGTCGTCTTTTTCCGGCTGTAGGCACGTCCGATCACGCATCCGCTCGCCACATCATAGGCATAGTACGCCTTTACACGGTTTCCGTCCGGCATCTTGCGGGGCAGGTCGCGGTCGTCCAAAGACACCTTTGAAAATGAGAACTCCGGGCTGGTGCGGATGTGATGGGGCCGTCTTGTCGTGGCATATTCCATTGTTCCCATCCGGTTGCTTGCCACGATGGCCTTGTTCTTCGGATCGTTGATGATGTTCCAGATGGTGGACTCGCTGAGCGTGACGGGGGTCCCGTCCTCGTTGAAGAAATCCGACCGGTCAAAGATCTCTCCGGTCTTCATATCGGCCACCGTAATGGAACCTCCCAGAAACTGCATGTAGATATCGCGCGTAGTGGAGGCATACGGCTTGTTGGGCATGGAATAGATGGACAGCACAAGCCGGCTGATCGCATCGGATACCTTCAGGCTGTTGGTGTTTCCGAACTTTCGGCTCACCAATGAACTGTATCCGTATTTCTTGTATTTCATGAATTTTTCTTTCAGTCGTGCGGGGTTTTCGGGGAGGGAGTGTCCGAAATGTGCCTTCATCTGAGCGATGGTGACAGCTGCCGCCTCCCAGAATCCGGACTTCCGTCCGCCTGTCAGACCGCTTTTTGCCTGTTTGTCTGCCAAAGCGGAGGAAATGGCATTCAGGATGATGGCATTGGCGTAGTATTCCTGTATTTTATCGTCGGGCAGTTCTTTCCCCGTCACGGTTCTGAATCCTTGGAAATACTGCATAGCCGCCGGATCCGGAACCACACGGTCTGCGAATGTGTCTTTTTTGACAAGCTGCCTCAGATCTCCCACCGTCTCCACCAGTTTGTCGAGGTAACGCTTCGGAAGACTTTCCACGTCCACCAAGGCAGGTGTGTTCCGACAGCCTCTGCGGACTACGTTGAGCTGGTTCCTCTTTGTCATATTCTGATATGTGGTCATAGAACATATATTCAGTCTGACCAGCTCATTTGCCTCTATACATATTTTATTCTGGTAATATTCCATGGTTTCGCTTTCTTTTGTGGGGCGGCAGGGGATGATCCTGCACACGTGCCGGCGGTTGCCTCTCGTCGCCCCTGTCGGCCAATTAAATGTCCTTGAAATACCGGTCAATCCGACCACTCACATATTTACCGTATTCGGCACACTCCTGGTCGTGATAGATCACGACCAGACTCCACACGAACCAGACGAGGCAGAGAAACCACCCGGCGGTTTCTTCTTGACTCCCGAAGTCGGCCACTTCGATGGTGCCGGCTCCTGCAAACAGCAGCACCCAGCAGATTAGGTACCCCCAAAACAATATCCGTGCTCTCATATCTTATCCCTCCTTCATACTCATTGCCAATCTCGCCTGTCTCTTCACTTCACACACGATGGACGGATCCGTCACCTGCATCCAGGCAAACCGTGTCGACAAAAGTCTGTCCAAAACGGCCCAGTTTTCGAGTGATACACAGTCGTTGTAATTATACCATTGCGTTTCAGCGGTCTGAAGATCCATACCGAGGATTCCCCAATATTCCTTGTTGTTGATGACCACCTTGCAGGCATCCGTCGCCAGCACATTTTTGAACACTGGCCGCTGCTCGTCGTCCCGTTCCCCTGTGAAGACAAGCATCCTAAACTCAGCGCCTCCTGTCTGGATATTATCCATTTCAAATGGATGTTTCGAAAGTTCCTTGTAGTTTAGTTTCATAACCCGCCTGTTTTAAATTGTTTTTACATCTTGTATGACTTTCGGTTCGCCAAAGCAAACCTCCTGTCCGCCCCTCATGATCGCCATCTTCCGGATACGCTTTGCCAAGTCCGTATTCTTCCGGTATGAAAGCGATTTGTTCACCATTTGCCTTGTGCATCCCATCAGCCTGGAGATCTCGTTGACATCTCCATGTTCTACCACTATTTTCTTTCTCATTGTCATATACTTTTAATTAAGCTCAATATCTACTATGTCAATCAGATTATTGGTCACCATACTGTTGACTGCAAGACAAGCTTTGCCTATGCCGTTTCCCTTCATCCACCGTTTTGCCCGGTTGATCGCCGACTGCTTGTTGCTGCCGTCCGGAATCGATGCACCTAAAACTTGGTAGTGCTCATCTGTCAGTTCGAACCAATATCGTCTCATACTTTTTTTAAGTTTGTTGTTCTTAATCTGTTTTTATGACCGCCTTTTATTATCTTTGGGGCGGTGTTTACATTTGAATCACGGTGCAATATTACTCATATTGCGTATATAAACAAAATGTTTAAGCTGCAAAATTCGCAATTTGCATAATATTTAACGTATATATGGACAAAAAGAGCATGTTAGAATCAATTATAAACCACTATGCAAGTGGCAATAAATCTCAAATGGCGAGAATATTAAACGTATCTCCGCAAGCTATTAGCACATGGCTCAGTCGAAATACGTTTGATCAAGAACTTATATACGCAAAATGCGAATGTATAAATCCGCATTGGCTTCTAACAGGCCGAGGGGACATGTTGAAAACAGACACCACACCGCCCATGGGCGACCATGGTTCCGCAAAAGAAGGCAAAGAACGACCCGTAACCATATATGATAAGACATCGGATGGGGGAATACCTCTAATTCCTGTAAGTGCTATGGCTGGAGCTCTCGTAGGCGAACAGTCAATCATGGAAGAGGAGTGCGAACGGTTCAATGTACCCAGCTTCAAGGGAGCAGACTTCATGATCCCCGTAAAAGGAGACAGCATGACACCTACCTACCAATCCGGAGATATAGTGGCCTGCAAGCGTATTCCCATGTCGGACCTGTTCTTTCAATGGAACAAGGCGTATGTCATAGACACCAACCAAGGCGCACTGATCAAACGCATCAAACGTGGCAGCACTCCGGATCGTGTCATGATCTTCTCAGACAACACATCCTACGATCCATTCGAGCTTCCAGTGAGTGACATCTATGCCGTCGCCCTCGTGATCGGCATGATCCGTTCAGAATAATCCTAATAATACATTATATATATGAATACGGAATATAAGAATCCAATCAAATTAAAGTATCCAGTCATATATGTGGATGGGACCATGTATGTCGATACGGATAAGTTTCCGAATATTGGAATACAGAGTAAAGCATACGTTACAGAACGCCCAACGTATGCTCATGTGATTGACGGAGATTTATTCATAACAGACATCAACTATAAATACTTTTCATCATTTACTGTGTTTTTAGCTAAGGAAGATATTGTTTTTCGTACAAATCAAAACAACGAAAACAAATACATGAGTAGCCAGCAAGAATTTGATGAAATCATGAAAACAGTTACGGAAAATACGCCTCAGCTAATGTTGAGATTATTGTATGTTAGTATTTTCTCCAGGTTCGAGATGTATATGATCCAGATAGCAAAGAATTGGTCTGCTTTTAAACTATCCGAGTTGGCCTCTATCGATAACATTCAAATGAAGAATCCGCATAATGATTGTACAGACCATCAACGCGAAGAATATTTTTTTGAATCAATACTGAAAGGGAGTTTTACACCTAAAACGGCAGGAAAACTGATTTATGCAATAACAAAAACAAATATACATATCCCGGAATCAATTAAAAACGGATTGGATATTAGAAACGACATAGTACATCGGGATGGATACGATGTGTATAATAAGCCTATCGTGGTCCAAATCGGTAATATTCATAGCATGGATCAGGAAGTGAGAAATTTTCTCGATCAAGTAGATAAACTATTGAACCAAGAGATTTGTCAGATGATTCTGGAGTCTTCAAATCAACTTTGATGACATAACCACCAACAGCATCTGATTCGCTTTCCAATAAATCCAGGTAGCAATGGACATAATAAGGTACCCGGATTCCATTTGAAATATCCTCACATCTTTTTTTTGCAGCATCAAAGTCAAAAGTGATAGAATCCAATAAGTCATTCGGAGAATCGTTACGTTCATAATGGTCGTAAACGTGAATAAACACCAAGTATAAATACCGATCCATATCTACATTATTTTTCCGCAAAAATAATCACAAATGATTACACACACGCACTAAACACCCAAAAAACGACCTAATTACCTATGTAACTGACCAAAACACAACCAAAAACACGTAAAATGCAAGTAATAACTATATACGAAAACGATACAAAGTGCATTATTGTAACATGATTCAAGAATCATCCATATCTCAATACACCATTCAAAATGCAAAAATTGACCATCCATTTGACCATCCATTTGACCATCCAATAAAAAAACAGAGCGCAAAACACCACGTTCCAGGCCGTCTGCCACAACACTGTTCTCGCCACCTCATGACCGTATGACAGGCGTATTCTTTGGATCTCCATCACTAATCTATCTTCTTCCACTGTATGGCTCCCAATTTGGCCCCATAACTTCCACAGGATCAAAAGAAAAGCCCGATCCTCATAACAACCGAGCTACATAATAAAGGCTCTCAAATCGCCTCATTTCGTTTTTACCGACTGTTTAATCCGGATTTAAACCCCGTTTTATTTTTCCGCTCATTCCGTCTCTCTTTTTTCAATCCGTTTTCAACCTTTTTCAATCGATTCCCACATTTCGTTTTAAATCCCCTCTCTCTAACTTATTGTTTTTCTGTTCTTTCCTATTTTACACTATCACATTTCGATTTAAGGCCCATACAAGCAAGTAAAGGAAAACGTCACACAGGTACTCTACCGGATCCAGCTTG
>JBJECC010000146.1:0-39585 GCA_051870655.1 Parabacteroides sp.
ATGTTGTTGCTTTGTTCGCTCTTTCTTTTGATTCTGTTAATTTGGATTCAGATGATTTTGAGGATATTCATTCAGGTACTTCTGGCACAGACTTGATGGATGTGGATGATGTATTTCGTGAGAATTTTGAACAAAAATATACTTATCCAGCTCTAGAAATAGCCTATATTGCTGTTAGAAAAGACCGGAGAGGAGAAAACATAGGTATAGACTTGGTCAATGAAATTGCAGAATGGGCAAAAAAGCAAGATATGGCAGGATGTGTATTCTTGACAGTCAATGCATTGCATACAAAAGAGTATTCTGCTGTTCGTTTCTATGAGAAATGTAAATTCGCAAAACTAACACCTGTTCCTCAAATGGATGTATGGCCCATGTTTAAGACATTATGGATCAAAGATGCCTTGTGACCCCTCTATTCTTGTAGTACTTCCGCGAGAGTACTCTGGTACTTTGCCGTGCGTACTTCAGTACTCTGGGCAGAGTACTAATATAATCCCACTCAGCGTACAGGTGTAATCCCAGTCAGAGTACCGCAGTACTCAGGTCGGAGTAACGGGTCAATCATACCCGTTGGAGTTCTCTTCAAAACTCTCATACCAATTGTACACCATCTTGTTGGACATTATGATAAAAAGGGGTGAAATGATAGGTAAGCCAGTCCTTGACCGTGTAGAGTACAGGGCTGATGGAAATAAAAATCTATCTGAAAGGATTTCCAAAAATAAGTGATTTACCAGAGATGGACAAATCGGACGAGGAAACTTTCTGTAAAAAAGGTTCCCTACCACCTTCTTCACAGAGGATGATAGGGATAATAACGACTTAATTGCCTATGTGCGTTTTGATTTAATGTATGTGTAAAAATGTTTAATGTCTTTCTCTTCATAGGATAGGATTTGATGAATGGAAATGATTTTATAGCAAGAGAGGATTCAAAAAGACAAACAAGGAAATTTCGTGTATGGTCAACGTGGATCGCTCTGCATGCAAAGCAGGAGAGGAATAGGGATTGTACCCATTGCTAAGTACAATCCCTACTATCATTACATATTATTACATACCCGGATTCTGAACCAACTGGCTGTTACGATTCATTTCGTCACGGCTGATCGGTGCAAAATACATCTTGTTATCCCACTTACGGTTTTCACGGAAGCTCAAGCTCTGAACCCAGTAGTAGTAATCCCAAGTCTCTTCGTTGTGGATGTACGGTTTGTTGGCAGTCTTGCCCGGTTTCAGACGAGCATATACCAAGATACCGGTCAACTCCTTGTTGTTGGTCTGCGGAGCGATCATCCAACGACGAACGTCGAAGTAACGGAAGCCTTCGTATGCAAATTCTACGCGGCGTTCGTGGCGAACGAATTCACGCATATCTGCCTGGTTGAACTGCTTGCCCTGAGCAACCAATGCCTCTTTTGTCGGCTTCAGGTCGATACGGCCACGGAGTGCATCCAGATAAGATGCTGCACCTTCCAGATCACCTGTCTCAACACAAGCCTCAGCAGCGATCATGTACATCTCAGCCAAACGGATGAATGTCCAAGGTACATTCTGCGGATAGTTCTGACCATCTACTGTCGGGTCGATCAACTTACGTTCGTAGTAACCTGTCCAAGAACCGTTCCAGTCCTCGATCGGGCCCTTACGAGTATCGATACCGTACATACCCTTGAACGATACGCTTGTACCATTCGGCAACTCCAGTGTGATATCAGCGTTACCGTCATTTACCTCATAGTAACCGCACTGCAGACGACCCAGCGGTGTCGGATCCAAGTCCTGAGCATCGGCCGGACGCGGACGACCCCATTCGTTACCGTCTGTACCTACAGTTGCATAGAAACGCGGTTCACGGCCATTGTACGGATTACCTACCTGGTGGTCACCCGGCTTCGTCATACCTTCCGGCATCGTACCGTCTTCGAACTCGAATGCCATCACCAAGTCCTGAGTCGGAGTCATACCAGACCAGTTGTGGTAACCGTTCGGACCGTGCTGCAACGGCAACCAGTTACGGTCGATACCACTCATAGACAACTGACCGAACTGACGAGTCCAGATCTGCTCGCTGTTGTTGGTAGTCATGATCTTGTTCCACTTGTCAGCACGCTCTGTGTTGATACCGCCACGGCAGTCGATCAGTGAATAGATACCACTGTTGATTACCTGGTCAGCAGCCTCTTTCGCCTGGCGATACAATGCCTGCTGGTCACCATTGTACTGGTTTACGTTCAGTGTGTTGACTGTACGGTCAGCATACAACGGGCTGGCAATGTGCAACAGGATACGAGCCTTCAATGCCGTAGCTGCATATTTTGTAGCGCGACCCAAGTTGGCTGAAGAAACTGTTTCCGGCAAGTTCTGCTCAGCGATGGCAATATCTGACAGAATGAAGTCCAGACATTCGTTGATATTGTTACGCGGCTGCATCATCGCCTCTGTATCCGTCATCTCGTATGCATCCTTTACGATGGGCACACCACCGTAACCACGAACCATTTCCGTGTAGAGGTAAGCACGCAGGAAGTGAGCTTCACCCTTGATCTGATTCAGGTCGTAACCTGTTTCAGCCGGTACTTCGTCGATGTGAGCGATTACCGAGTTTGCATAACGGATACCTTTGTAGATACGTGACCATTTGAACGGACAGTTATCGTCGTTGTACCACTGCAAGTCACTTTCAGATACGTTTGCCTCATTCACCGGAATCTGACCGTAGTTGTGTGTAAAGTAAGCGTCATCTGTCAAACCGTCGGTTGTATGCTCTTTGGCACCGTCACGTACGTATGCATATACCTGATTGACCAATGCCTGTGTCAACGCTGCGGAACCGAAAACGTCGGTTTCATCGTATTCGTTGTTCGGAGTAAGATCCATGAAGTCCGAGCAAGAACTCAACGTCAGGGTCGATCCGAACGCCAGTGCTAATAATATATTTTTTATGTTCTTCATAAAGCCTTAAATTTAGAATGTTACAGAAACACCAAAGTTAACCACGCGTCTTTGCGGATATTCACGTCCTGTATCGTTGGCTTCCGGGTCTTGCACCTTCACACCGTCGATGGTAAACAGGTTGGTTGCGTTTACATAGACACGCAGGTCTTGGATACCCACTTTCTTCACTGCCGGAATGGTGTAACCCAATTCGACGTTCTTCAAGCGGAGGTAGTCCGTATTCTTCAAATAATAGGTATTCTGGTTAGATACCCAGTATTCGTTTTCACGGTTGTACACACGCGGATGTTCGTGGCTCGGATTTTCCGGAGTCCAGCGGTTCTCGAAGGTCTCTTTGTAGAAGTTACCTGCTTCACCGGCACGTTCACGCCAAACGTATGTCTGACCACCCATAGCACCCTGGAACAACATCATCAAGTCGAAGTTATTCCAACGGGCACCCAATGTCAAACCGGCTACGAACTTCGGTTCTGCGTTCTTGTCAGCACGTACACGGTCGTCTGCGTCGATCTTACCGTCACCGTTGATATCCTTGAACTTGATATCACCCGGACGAGCTCCCGGCCATTTGGCTGTCGTTGCATCTACTTCTGCCTGATCGTAGAATACACCGTCATATACATAGTAGAGACTTGTGTTGGCCATGTGACCAGTTGACTGCTGGTATTCGGGTACACCCGGTACCTCATCCCAGAACAGGATCTTGTTCTTTGCATAGGTCATGTTCAAAGAGATGTCGTAATCTACCTTGCCAGCACGATCCTGCCATCCGATCAACGATTCGAAACCACGGTTACACATTTCACCCAAGTTTTCACGCGGCAATGTGATACCGGATGTTTCGGGCAGAGATGCGTTACGATAGATCAACATGTTGGTACGTTTGTGATAGAATACGTCAGTTTCCCAAGACAAACGGTTCTGCAAGAACTTGAAGTCGAAACCTAAGTTGTACGTCGTACCTACCTCCCATGTAATTTCGGGGTTCGGTGTACGGGTCGGGGTCAAATAGGGAGCATAAGAGCTTCCGAACAGATAGTAACCTGTGAACTTATAGGTGTTCAAATACTGGATTGAACGGTCCAAATTGCCGTCTGTATCCAACAGGGCATCGTTACCAGTCTGAGAGATAGATCCACGCAGTTTGAAGTAGTCGATGAACTTCACGTTGTCTTTCCACCAGCCCTCTTCAGAGGCACGCCATGCGGCTGATACACCGGGGAAGAAACCATATCGTTCGTCTTTCGGGAAACGGTAAGAACCGTCGGCACGCCAAACGAACTCCAACAGATAGCGCTCTTTGTAGTTGTAGGTCAAACGACCAAAGTAGTTCAGACGAGCCTCTTCCCAAGAGTTACCGCTGTTAGACATTTCAGATACACCACCCAGATCCAAGTCATCCTTGGAAGCTGCCTGGAAGTATTTACGATAGGCGTTCAAATAGTTCTGTTCACGTTTTTCACCCTCCATACCGAATGTGATACCTACGAAGTGGTCACCGAAGTTACGAGAGTAGTCCAATACACCGTTCAACATCCAGTAAGTCTGGTCGGTACGCTGCTCGTTCAATTCGGGCGTAGCCGGACCCTTCTTGGCCGGAGTCAATGTATGTTCGGGGTTACCATCCCACTGATACAGGGTGAACGGAGTCGCAAAACGTTTGCGGTTCTTGAAGTATTTATCGAATGTGGCACTTCCTGTAAAGCTTAAACCCTCCACTCCCGGAACTTTCACATTCAATTTCAAAGTGTTCTGTACATAGTAGTCTTTCTGCAAGTCCTTACCGGTCGCATCTGTACCCATCACCACAGGGTTGTGACCATACTCGATATCCGGACCCGGTTCGCCTGAAGGCCAGTAACCTACCTGGTTTGGTTTACTACGTACCAAAGCCGAGAAGATATCGGTTGCACCGTAGGTCGGATAGTGGCGAACCTCCATACGACCGATGGTTCCGTATGACAAGCTGACATAATCATTGATGGTAGCATCCAAGTTAGCACGTATGCTGTACTGGTCGTACCGGTTGGCGGAATTCTTGTAGATACCATCTTCACCGTTGGCAGCCAAGTTTACATAGAATTTGAACTTGTCTGAACCACCGCTTATGCTGACGTCGTGGCGATACAACGGAGAAACGTCCTTGATGGCTTCGTCGTACCAGTTCGTGCTCGGGTGACCCCAAGGATCCTGACCGTTCTTGAACAATTCGAGGTCTTCAGCTGAATATTTCGGTGCACCACCTGCGTTGGTACTGATCTCGTTCAGCAATACTGAATATTCATAACCGTCGCAGACTTCCGGCAGACGAGTCGGAGTGGCAAAACCCATGTTACCGCTATAAGTAACTGTCGGCTTACCCTCTTTACCACGTTTTGTTGTGACCAGGATTACACCGTTGGCAGCACGAGAACCGTAGATGGCAGCAGCGGCATCCTTCAATACGGAGATAGACTCAATTTCGTTCGGGTTGATACGGTCCAAACCACCGGCACGACCCGGAACACCGTCGATTACGACCAACGGGTCGTTGCTACCCAATGAGTTGGTACCACGTACACGGATGGTTGTTCCACCACCACCGGGTTCGTCAGAACGCTGGAAACCGATCACACCCGGCATACGACCAACCATACCGTTGGTCAAGTTGGTGGTCGGAGAGGCTTTCAATTCCTCACCCTTCAAGCTGGCCACAGAACCGGTCACTGTTACTTTCTTCTGTACACCGTAACCTACGACTACGACTTCGTCAATTTTCTGTGTGTCTTCGATCAAGGTAACATTGACAGAAGATTGGTTGCCTACCGCGATTTCCTGAGAGCGGTAGCCGATGTAAGAGAATACAAGGGTGGAATTGGCAGGGACTTCCAAGGAGTAGTTACCGTCCATGTCGGTAATGATACCGATGGTTGTTCCTTTCACGGACACGTTCACACCGATCAACGGTTCGCCATTCGAATCAACGACCGTTCCTTTGAGCAGCTTTTGCTGCGCAAAAGCACTATTGGTACCAATAGTGCAGAGCGCCAAGGCGGCAGCCGCCTTGGTTATGCTATTTCGCATAGAACTTTTAAAAGAAGGTTCTTTCATCTCTTTTCTTTTATTAAGTGAATGTAAAGGAATAAATATATACTAATGGACAATTATGACTTGTCCGGTCAACAAATAGGTTATTAACTTTATGTCTTCTATCTCATAGGCAGTATGATATTAGAGGTTCAACATTATTTTATTTAATTACTTTGCTACTTTGAGTTGGCATTTTGCCAAATCACGGGGGCAAATGTAGGAGTAATTTTCGGAAGTGCAAAGAAAATGCAAAATAATTTCCTGTGGTTGATAAAATTTTTCTGATTTTATGTTGTCAAATCATGTTCTTTAGTCGATTGCCATCCGGAAGGTAGAGGCGGGCAGTTTTTCTCCGTTGACCAGGTTGGCCCGTGTGAAGGGTTGCCAGCCGTAACGTACAAACCGGGGATGTGTTACTTCCGGAGTTGAAAGCCACAGCGTTTCTCCCTCGACTGTCACGTCAGCTGGATAGAATAGGCCCTCCTCTTCCGCCAGTTCGAACTGGGTGATTGCCTTGCCGTCCGATGCCTGCAGTCCCTGCCCATAGTCGAAATAGAGATGTGTTTTCCCTTTTTCATTCACCGCTTGCCGGCAGAGCGGGCCGGATGGAATCAAGGCATGGTGATAGGTGGAGGCCAACGCCCAGCGTGCCAATCGCTCGCCTACCTCCTGTTTGTGGTGCGGATGTACATTCAACGAATCGCCCACATCCGAAGAGACAGCCATGCCTGTGTAGGGGATCTGTTGCATCAACCGCCGTTGGCTGTCGCGGAACCAGGGCCAGGAGGGACGGTTGAGGCTGGAGAGCTGCACGAAATAGAAGGGGAGCTGTTCGTTCTGCCAATAATTCCGCCAACTCTCGGTCAGGAGCGGAAAGAGGGTCTCGTGTACCTCTATATTATGGGCGTTCGACTCGCCTTGATACCAGATCACCCCTTTGATGGGGAACTGCTGAAGGGGTGCAATGCCACTCTCAAAGAGATAGCAGGGCTCAAAGGGATGGCGGTGGGCCGGCTTGACTAATCCGAACCGGGAAGAGACGGAATCGCCCTGTTGCAGATTGAGGGCTGCCCGTTGGCGGGCCCATCCCTGTATGTAATCGTTCCGCAGCCAGTCGCGCAAGATGGCCGGCAGCTTTTCCTCCAGCCTGTCGCGGTCAATCCAGGATTCCGTGGTGGAACCGCCTACGGCATTGCAGATCAGACCGACCGGCACTTGCAGGCTGTCACGGAGCATCTTGCCGAAGTGATAGGCAATGGCGGAGAAGTCCGCTGCCGTGTTTGGATGGGAGGATTGCCAGCCGTCGGTCCGGAAATAGTGCAGATGGTTGACCGAGTCAATGGCTTCCGGTGTCCATCGGACTTCGTAGGTGTCCCAACGCCCTTTCATGTCGAAGAACCGCAGGGCAGGATCTTCCGCCTGTGCGATGTCCCGCTCAGCTGTGGCACACTCTTTCAGCCGGAACGCCATGTTGGACTGTCCGGAGCAGAGCCACACCTCGCCGACCGCTACCTGCCGGAAGGTGCGTCGGACGGCACCGGCTGAGACGGTGAGCTGATAGTCCGTACCGGCTGACAGCGGCTGCAACGTAACCTGCCAGTTGCCCTGTACATCGGCTTCCGTTGTCACCTGCTGTCCGGCGATGCACACAGTGACCCGCTCTCCGGTGTCGGCCTTTCCCCGGAGGGTCAGCGGGGTGTCGCGTTGCAACACCATGCCGTCAGTAAAAAGCGGAGAGAGCTGCAGGCCGCCATAATCGCCGGTAATGGCCTGATAGACGGTGCGTGCCAGGATGGCGGCTCCTTCCGGATTGGGATGGATGGCATCCGGCAGCAGGAAGGGATAGGGGTATAACGGTTCGTGAAAGTCAATGAGATCGGCGTGTGCCACCCGGGCCACGGTCTCGATGGCCGGCTGGATGGCATCGTGCCAACATTTGGTGCCAGAGGGGAATCGGGGATGACGGTCTCCGATCGGGGCGATGCGCGCCACGAGAATCCGCATGGCAGGGTTCTGCTGTTTCAGGGAGTCGATCAAGGCGAGGTAGTCCTGCACAAACTCATCCCGGTAGTTGGGCCAGTTGCGCGGATCGGTGTCGTTAGTGCCGAGGTGGATCACGGCGATGTCTGCGGCAAAGGCGACCGCCTGCCGGTACTCCTCCTGCTTCATGTAGGGACGGTGTCCGTGCCGCAGGAGGGTGGCACCCGGCTTGCCGAAATTGCCTACCTCATAGCCCTCGCCCAACAGCCGTTGCAGCTGGACCGGATAGGCATCGTTTGCCCGGTCAGAGAGACCGGTTCCATAGGTAATGCTGTTGCCGACACAAGCCACTTTGACGGGCTTGTGTCGGGTAGCGGCCTGCGCGGCGGCACAGAGGGCACAGCACACGCAGAGCCAGATGAGGCAGATTCGTTTCATGATATCAGGTTGTCAGGATGATTATCTTCCGCCGGCAGGCAGGTTCTCTTTCCAATACTTCTCCATGCTCTTGCGGAGGTGGAGTGTCGTACCCTCTCTTTCGAAGATCCCGTGGCTGCGCATCGGGTAGCTCAGGAAGGAGAACATCTTGCCATACTTCACCAACTGGTTGATCAGCAGTTCGGCATTCTGATAGTGTACGTTATCGTCGCCTGTACCGTGGATCAGCAACAGGTTGCCCTGCAGTCCGGACGCATAGGAGATGGGGGAACCCTTGCGATAGCCGTCGGGATTGTTCTGCGGGGTGTTCATGTAGCGCTCCTGATAGATCGTGTCGTAGGTCCGCTGGTCGGCTACGGCAGCAATCGCGATACCCGTCGCGAACACCTCCGGATAGCGGAACATGCAGTTCAAGGTCTGGCTGCCACCGCCGCTCCAGCCGGTGATGCCGATGCGTGAGGCATCGATAAAGGCATATTGGCGGGCCATATCCTGAATGCCGCGAGCCTGGTCTTCTGAGGCAAAGGTACCCACTTCGCCATAGATGCACTTACGCCATTCGCGGCCGCGCGGAGCGCGTGCACCCCGGTTCTCGATGCTGACGACGAGGTAGCCCTGGTTGGCCATGTATTGGTTCCAGAGGTCACCGCCTCCCCATACATCCTGTACGGTGGCGCTGCCCGGTTCGCCATACACCTCAATGATCACCGGATATTTCTTGTTCGGGTCGAAGTCACGCGGCTTGATCATCCAGGCATCGAGCGTCAGTTCGCCGGATTTGACCTTGATGAACTCTTTCGGGTTGACACCCAGCTCGGCATACTGCTGCTTGGCTGCTTGGTTCTCTTCCAACATGCGGACAGACTGGTGCTTCGGGAAGGAGACCATGTCGATGACCGGAGGCGTGGCGGCATTGCTGTAGGTGTGGACCGCCCATTTGCCGGTCGGCGACATGTTATAGCGGTGCTGTCCGGCCTGGTCCATCGGACTGAGACGAGTCACTTCGCCGTTGCCTAACAGCTTCGCGCTGTAGAGATACCGTTGGGTGAAGTTGTCCGGAGAGGCGATGAAATAGACCAAACCCTTCTGGGTGTCTACGCCCACCTGTTCGATGTAGTCGAAGTCCCCCTTCGTGATGGGCTGGATCTCCTTGCCGTCGCGGCTCACCCGATAGAGGTGACGCCAGCCGCTCCGTTCGCTCTCCCAGGTGAAATACTGGTTGTTCTTCAACCACATGACATGGTTGTTGGTCTCCAACCAGGCCGCATCCTGATCGGTGAAGATGTTGGTGGCGCGGCTCTCGCCGATTTTGGCAATCCACACTTTGTTGGTGTTCTGCGGACGGTTCATCTGCTGGATAAAGAGCTCGTTGCTTTCCGGAATGAAGTCCATGCGCGGAATGTAGTGGTTACGCGGATCTCCGGGAATGTCGATCCAGGTCGTGGCACCCCCTGTGGCAGCCACATATCCCACCTTGACGGCAGAATTGGCCGTACCGGCTTTCGGATAGGGGAAATGGACAAAGGTAGGATAGAGGGAATCGACATTGTTGATCATGTCGAACCAGCCTGTGCCCTCCGTGTCGCTCTGCCAATAGGCAATGGTCCGGCTGTCGGGGCTCCAACGGAAGCCGTCGCGGCAATCGAACTCCTCTTCATACACCCAGTCGAACGTACCGTTCACGAAACGGTCGTTGCCGTCGTGCGTCAACTGCTTGGGGGCACCCCCTGTGGAACCGGTCTCCTCTACATATATATTATTACGCGATACGTAAGCCACCTTGGAACCGTCGGGAGAGAACTTGGCAAACATCAACGAGGATTCGGGCAGTCCTTCGCCCAGTTGGCGCAGCGAGTTGTCCTCCAGATTGAGCAGCCAGTAATCGCCCCGTGTGTCATAGCGCCACACCCGTTGCGTGTTGTTATACACCAGTACCTTTTTATTGTCCGCACTCCAGATCAGGCTACGTACGCCGATCGCCTTGCCCGTTTTCGGGTTGACCAGCTTGGAAGCCGGAATGATCACTTCGCGGGCATTGTCTTTGGCCCGGTAGGCCACCACATCCGTGCCCCCAGTGGCCGCATCCGGCTCCAGACGACTGTACCGTTCACCATCCTTCAGCCAGTTCATCGATCCGATGCCCTTGGTCTGAATCAATTTTCCCGACAAGACCTCTTCCAGCACCAACGGCTTCTGCGCGAATCCCAATCCCGTGCAGAACCACAGTGCGGCAGCGACTGTCCATAATTTGTTCATATTCATATCTGATACTTTTATATTGATACATTGCTACAAAGGTAATTTATTATTTCTCAACCGGAATTTATATTTGCCGATTTTTCCTACCTTTGCGTCGTTTGACGTATTTAATAGAGGAAAACATGCTTATATCTGCACTTTTAGGCTTTTTGGTCTGGCTGATCAAGCCGCAACGGATCTGGGCGGCGATGGTCCGCTTCGGAGATTTCGTGAGAGGCAAAAAAAAGGTCTCACGCTTCGATGACACCGAAACGTGAGACACGGGAAGATCTCAAATGGAATTGAGAAGATTGTTATTTGATGCCTAATTTCTGCTTGATGGCTTTGGGCAGCGCATCTTTGTGGACCACAATGTCCATGGTCTTGTACTGTACGAATGCCTCAGAGGCATACCAGGTGCCGTTGTATTTGCTGTCCGTACCCCAAGAGTTCTTCACCATATAATATTTCTTGCCCGTCTGATCCTTGGCGATGCCGTAGATGTGCATACCGTGGTCGTCAGTCGTCTGGTAGTTGTCATACGCTTCCTGACGCATCTCCTGCGTGATCTTCAGCTCCGGACAGGGCTTTTCCATCATTTTCTTGATCTCCTCTTCCTTCTGGCTCTTGGAGAGACCTAACCAGTGGTCCTGGTCGGAACCGCTGCGTTCCATGGTTTCCGTGTCCGGCACAATGGCGATGCCGTTGCGGGTAAAGCCCTTTTCGCTGACATCAGAGGCCCAGGCGATGGTGTAGCCGGTGTTGATGGCATTCTCCATCACCTGCATCAGCTCGTCCATCGGCAGGTTGTAAGAGGTAGCCCACAGCCAGTTGTCCTGCACTTCAATGGCAAACTCCTCGTAGAAGGGGTGGTGTGTGAAAGAGGTCAGTGACACATAGTCGTCCGGATTCAGCCCCAGTTCGGCGGCATACGATTTCGGGGTGTATTCCTTGCCGTTGTAGGTGAACTTTTCCGGCTGTTCGCCCAGATAGGCGTCGATGATTCCGTCGAAGCCCCGTTTCCAGGCCGTGCTCAGCTTGCGGTTCGGGTTCTTGATGATGGCACCGAGATAGGCGGCTGCAGCCGACTCCATTTCACTGTGTGCGTGCATGTCCTCGCCGTAGTTCAGACCCTTCATCACCTCTTCCGGCACAATACCGTACTTTTTCCAGACATACAGCGGGTCAATGAACGAACCGCCCTGGGCGAAGTTCAGATCCCCGTGCAGACGCACATATTTGTCTGCCTTGTCCTTGTAGCACTGGCTCACCACGAACATTTCAGACAGATCCTGCTCACCTTTGCCCATACGGATCAATTCAGACTCTAAGAAACTGAGGGTAGAGAAGCACCAGCAGGTTCCCGTGCGGTTCTGATTCTTCACCGAGGTAATCTTCAGCTCCTTCACCGGTGTGAAGACGTAACCATCTTTTGTGTCTTGCGCGAATAGATTGGCAGACATGGCCAGCATCAAACCGGCCGCGATCATTGTTTTTTTCATGTTTATCTTTGTTTATGTGTTGAATTTGGTCACAAACTTAGGGAAAAATTCTGCGATTCCGGAGGTAAAAGGGTGAAATTCTGTAATAAGTTTGTAACTTTGTCCCAATTCAGATCTCAAAAACACGAATTTCATGATACAGGAAAATTTCATTAAGATATATGAGAAGAGTTTCAAGGAGAATTGGGACCTGCCGGCGCTGACCGACTACGGAAAAGATGTCTCATTTACCTTCGGTGAAGTGGCTGAGGAGATTGCGCGGATCCATCTGCTTTTTCAGGAGTGCCAGTTGCGACGGGGCGACAAGGTGGCCCTGATCGGCAAGGATTGTTCCCGCTGGTGCATCGCCTACATGGCGGTGATCACCTACGGAGCCATCATTGTGCCCATCCTGCAGGATTTCAACCCGAACGACGTGCATCACATCATCAACCATTCCGAGTCGGTCTTCCTCTTTGTGAGCGACCGTATTTGGGATTCGTTGGAGGAGGATCGGATCGAAGAGGTGCGCGGTGTCTTTTCCTTGTCTGACTTCCGGTGTCTGTACCAGCGTGACGGCGAGAATATCCAGAAGCTCCTGAAGTCGCTGGACGAGCGGATGGCTGAGTTGTATCCGAAGGGCTTTTCTGCCGGTGATGTGGCCTACACCGATCTGGACAACGACAAGATCATGGAGCTGAACTACACCTCCGGCACGACCGGCTTCAGCAAGGGTGTCATGTTGACCGGCAACAATTTGGCGGGCAATGTGACCTATGCCCGTACGCTGGATCTGCTGTTCCGCGGTGAACGGGAGCTCTGCTTCCTGCCGTTGGCCCATGCCTACAGTTGTGCCTTCAACCTGTTGGTGCCGATGGCCTTCGGGGTGCATGTGTTCCTGTTGGGCAAGGTGCCTTCGCCGAAGATCCTGATGAAGGCGTTTGAGGAGGTGAAGCCGAACCTGATCCTCACCGTCCCGCTGATTCTGGAGAAGATCTACAAGAAGATGATCCAGCCGCAGCTGAGCAAGACGACGATGCGGGTGGCCCTGAACATTCCTTTGCTCGATTCCCGTATCTATGCCCAGATCCGCAAGAAACTGGTGGATGCGCTGGGCGGACGCTTCCGGGAGGTGATTGTGGGCGGAGCGGCCATGAACGAAGAGGTGGTCAACTTCCTCTACAAAATCAAGTTCCCCTTCACCGTAGGGTATGGTATGACGGAGTGCGGTCCGCTGATCAGCTACGATCACCACTATGACTATGTGCCCGGTTCCTGCGGACAGATCCTGAAGGATATCATGGAGGTGCGCATTGATTCGGAGGATCCTTATAATAAGGTAGGGGAGATCCAGGTCAGAGGGGAGAACGTGATGCGCGGCTATTATAAGAATGAAGAGGCGACCGCCAATGTCTTTACTGAGGATGGCTGGTTGCGTACAGGAGATATGGGCACGATCGATGCGCAGAAGCATATCTTTATCCGCGGACGTTGCAAGACGATGATCTTGGGTCCGAGCGGACAGAACATTTATCCGGAAGAGATCGAGTCGAAACTCAACAATCTGCCTTTCGTGATGGAGAGCGTGGTGATCGAGCGGGACGGCAAACTGGTCGGTCTGGTCTATCCGGACTATGATACGGTGGATAACACCGGCGTCTCCCATCAGGATCTGCCGGTCATCATGGAACAGAACCGGCAGGAGCTGAACAAACTGCTGGCTCCCTATGAGGCGATCACGAAACTGGAGCTCTATCCGACCGAGTTCGAGAAGACACCGAAGAAGAGCATCAAGCGCTATCTGTATAGCAATTATTGATGTATTTGGGTTAAACGGTCTTTATTTTCTGATTTGTGTCAAAAACGTCGTGAAAATTCTACAAAAAAATGGCTTTATGTTGTACAACATATATGATTAATGCATACATTTGCGACGTATTTAAAGAAAGAATTTATAGACCGTTTAATTGTTTAGAAAATGAAAAAGTTAGTTGCATTCGCTGCACTTGTAGCAGCCGTATCATTCGCATCTTGCAGCAATAAGGCTGCAGAGACTACTGAAAATGTAGCAGAGACAGAAGCAGTTGCAGAAGACACTGTAGCTCCGGTTGCTGAAGAGTCTGTAGAAGAGGCTCCGGCTGATTCCACAGCTGCTGAAGTGGCTCCCGCTGATTCTGCAGCCGTAGAGGCAGCACCGGCCGAGTAAGTCGAACGATAGGTTCATGCTAGGAAAGGACAGTCTGTATGCGTTTCACATACAGACTTTTTTTTGTATCTATTAACTTACAAATAACAGACATGAGATGAACAGAAATGTTTTGTTTTTTTCTTTCGGGCTGCTGCTCGGTCCTTTGGCAGCAGTCGCTCAGGCTCCGGCCGACACGACACTGCAGATCAGTGGCGTGGAAATACAGGGCTCCCGTTTCTCCGGACTCTCGGAGCAGGGAGACAAGAAGATGCTTCAGGTGGATCGTAACTTGAGCAGTCTGACTTCGACCACGTCGGAAGCGTTCCGACAGCTGCCTTCTGTCATGACAGACATTGAGGGTACGGTGAGTTTCCGTGGCTCCAACCAGGTGGGTATGTTGTTGAATGGCGTACCGTACGGCCTGTTGGAGGAGAATCGGGGCGATGTGCTGATCCAGCTGCCGGCACTGTTCTACAACCGGATTGCCGTCTCTTCCTTTTCTCCCATCGAGTGGGTACCGGACGGGGATGCCGGAGTGATCTCCCTCGACAGTCGCCGTTACACACGGGACGACAGTCCCTTCATGGTCACGTTGGGGGGCGGATGGCATGAACGGTATAATGCCGGTGCGGTGTTGAACCTGCATCCGGGACGTTTCCACATCATCGCCAAATATGATTATCGCAAGGAGTATCGCGCGCGTACATTTAATAAATATACCACGACTCCGAAAAACCGGACCGAGATGAACAACAATGCTGCGGCTCGTCCGGACACCCATATCGCCGATCTGTCTGTGGCGTACGATGTGACGGACCGTGACCAGTTGGCAGTAGGCGGACTCTTCTACTCCATGGACTATGACCGGTTGGGCCGGATCAACAACCAGGTGTTCAATCCGAAGGGGGAATTGGCGAAGCATGTGATCCGGAACCGCTACAATACGCAGGATCAGCAGGCGTATGCGGCAGATGCCTCCTGGACCCACCGCTTTTCCGACCGGCAGCAGTTGCAGGTGCGCTTCAACTACAACAATTTCTCCTATGACGAGGACAATGACTTCAAGAACGAGAATCCGCAGAACGGCAAGATCGTAGCAGAGGACAATCAGTATATCGACCAGACGAAGCACTCCTACTATTGGACAGCCGGCTATCGGCAGCGGGGTGAGGACTGGGGCATGGCGTGGGTCTATACCGGACGGATGCGGACGGAGGATTACGCCACGACGGTCTCTGTGTTGACGGACGGCCAGTTTGTCTTGTCGGACGCCAAGTCCTATACGTATGAATATGACCGTTCTCTCCAGACTTTGGCCGGTTCGTTTGATCGGCGTTGGGGCGCTTGGTCGGCTGAAGTGGCTTTGCAGGCCGAGTTCAGTCACGACCAGATGCGTTTTGCCAAGGAGGAGAGCCATTCCCGTTTCCATCTCTATCCCAGTGCCCGTTTCGGATATGCCCTGGACCGGTGGAACCGTCTGCAAGTAGGCTATCAGGAGCGGGTGATCCGTCCGTTGGGCTCCTATCTGTGTCCCTTCGTGAACAGTAGTGATGCAACGCATATCACCCAGGGCAATCCGGATCTGAAAGATGAGCAGATCCATCAGGTGGAGTTGGGTTATCAGTTCGAGAAGCCGGCGTTCCGCCTCAGCTCCGCGCTCTTCTATCGCAACCGCCAGAACCGGATCATGGAGACAGCTTCGCAGCAGGAGAGCCAGACCGTGTGGCAATGGGCCAATATCGGACACAGCCAAAGTGTCGGATTCGAGCTCTCGACCCATTGGCAGCCTGTCCGTTTCCTGTCGCTCGGACTCTCCGGAGAGGTCTATCGGGATGAGATGGATGGCCGTACGATCGGGTATGATGAGAAGAAATCGTTGGTATGCGGGGATGTCAAGGCGAATGTGCATGTGCAGATCACGCCGACCACAGAACTGCAGGTGGATGGTTTCTATCAGTCGGACCAGTTGACTCCGCAGGGAAAGATCCTGGACCGTTATTGTGTCAATGCCGGTCTCTCACAATATGTATGGCAACGCAAGCTCCGGCTCAATCTGAGTGTCAACAATCTGTTTGACAGCTTGGGCGAGACCACACTGATTGACACCGAAGCGTTGCAGATGCGTCAGGAACGCAATCGGGATGCCCGCGTAGCGTGGCTCACCGTCACTTATCTACTCTGATCAGGGACGCCCGAAAAGTTGGACGGGAGCCCTGTGTCCGTCGGCTTGGAAATGAATCTGGTAATTGCCATCCATTTCCAGGCCGGCATATCCCAAATACTTCGCATAATCTATTTCAGCCGTCGTATCCACGTAACGGCGGATCTCCTCCAACGGCTGGCCAGCTACGGTCGTACAGGCTTGCCAGAACTCCTCTTCCGTGAATCCCCGTTTCTCCTGCCGGTAATACTGCCGGTAGAGATAGCACATCAGATCGTCTATGTTCTTTTTCCCGGCTGTCAGACGGCGGATCTCAATATCCATCAGCAGCCCCAGGATCGGGCCCTTGTCATAATAGGAAATGGTCACGTCGTGTGCATTCGCATTCCGATTGAAAAAATGGAGCCAGATGTCGTAACTGCTGGTCCGCAGGCTCATGTGGCGATGTCCCTCCCGGCTCTCGACGGTCCGGATCCCATCGGAAAACTCTTTCAGAAAAGCGGTCGGAGAGAGCAGACCGGCTTCATACAGGATGCGGTTCTCATAGTAGCAGGTGATACCCTCGGAGAACCAGAGCCCCGGTGTGAACACTTCCCGGTCGTAGTCGAACGGGCCTAACTCGATCGGACGGATGGCCTTTACATTATATAAATGGAAATACTCATGCGTGATGAAGGAGAGGAAACGCAGATAGGCCGCCCGGTCTTCAAACCGGAAAGAGCCGCTGGTGAAACAGGCTTGGGAGTTGAGATGCTCCAGTCCGCCCCCTCCGGCTCCCAACAGCAGGAAGTGATAATGCTGGTAGGGTACCTCTCCGCCCATCAAGCGGGTAGTGGTCCGGATCATGGTCTGCAGATCCTGCACAAACGAGGTCTCCCGGTAACCGTCGGGAGTCTCCATGGCCAATTCATAGGAGCGTCCCTCCACGTCGAAGTGTACGACCTTCGGATTGCCGATCAGGACCGGACAGTCGTAGAGCGTATCGAAATCAGCTGCCCGGAACGATCCCTTCTTTTGCGGAACAGGTTCCAGACCGGTGATGATCTCTTTCCACTCGGCCGGTGGCAGGAAGGTGACGGTCACCGGTGATTCTTTCTCTTGATCCACATAGAGATAGACACCGTTGCCCGGCACGAAAGCCCGTTCCGGTGTCACCTTGGCCTCTGCCACACTTTGGTTGTCGGCAAAGACCCGGTAGCGGATCGTGACTTGCTGCCTGTCGCCTTGTGTGATGCGCCAGCCGTTTTTCCCCTCCTTGGTCCAAGGCAGTGGCGTGCCGTCGGAAGCTGTCACCTGGAAATCGGTCACATGCTTCGGATAGTCCAGGATCAGATAATAGCCGGGTGCCCATACCGGCATTTTAAACAGGGTCTCGTGGCCCGACAGGTCGGAGGCTTGCAGGGTCACTTCAATGTAATGGGCTGCCGGATCGAAGCGCAGCTCATATTCCAGTCGGGCTGCCGCATACATCCGACTGAATGCTGTCATTCCCATGAGGAACCAGCAGAGAAGGAACAGTTTCGTTCGCATGGTGTGAATAATTAGAGTTGTTTTTCGCAAATATACGCTTGATTTATGTATTTTTGTACATGTTAAACTCAAATAATGATGAAAGAGTACTATGAGAATCAGTAAGACAATGAAACGGATCCGACAGATAGGATTATGTGTCGGCGTGTTGGGCTCGTTGGTGGCTTGCGGACACCGGGAGTTGCCGGCACAAGGGGATTGCACCTTGCAAGTGTTTGATCATACACCGGTTCGGTTTGCGCCGGATGTATATACCGGTTCCTACAATGAGCCGGGAAGTGACAGTATCTACCATTTAGTGAATGGACGCATCTTGTTGAAGAAGATCCAAGTCCCCGACTATCAGCGGAATGTACGGGTGACCGCCCGTGTCTCCATCGCTTCTGCCGGTGACCGGTGGGACAAGTCGGGTTCCTGCTTCGTATTGCCGAAGGAATCAGCCATCCATCTGCTCAACATTGCCAAAGGCGAACGTGCCTTTCCGGAGGTGGACAGCCTGAAGTTGGAGCAGTTGGTGGGTGTCGTACCGGGCGAGGATTATCTGCCGACTGTAGAGCTGTTGCGCTTCATGACCCCCTTCGGTGTCGGCTATTACAGCAAGGAGGACAACGAACTGTCCCGAGTGCGCAAGCCGGTCTATATCGACCAGTGGGCGGACAGTACCAACTGGGAACAGGACATCACGGATCTCTATCCCTTGCTGAAAGGGGAGGCCTATGTGGGTGTCTTCATCGATACCTGGACGGCCGAAGGCTATACCGCCAGTCTGGAACTGAAATTTGACGAGTCGGAGATCACCTGTGATGCCTTGCCGCGCCGTCATGTGGAGCCGTTGGTGAATACCGTCTATTACATCGGACAGAGCTATCCCGACATTTTTGCCCGGAAGGATCTTTCCGCACCCTTTGAAGTGCCCGCAAACGCCAAGAACATCCGTTTGAAATACATCGTGACAGGTCACGGCGGCCATAGCGGTGGCGATGAATTTGTCCAACGGCAGAACATCGTGTCGATTGACGGCCAGGCTGTCCTCGATTTCATTCCGTGGCGTACCGATTGTGCCTCTTTCCGCCGTTTCAATCCGGCGACAGGTGTCTGGCTGAGAGAACGGTTGGCCTCTTACATCACGGAAAAGGGCTATGCTGAGAAGATGATCGAGGAGCCGGTCGGTTCTTCCGATTTCTCCCGTTCCAACTGGTGTCCGGGTTCGGACGTCATGCCTGAGGAGGTGGAATTGCCCGATCTGCAGCCGGGAGCTCATACTTTCACGGTCAGCATTCCGGAGGCTCAGCCGGTAGAGGGCCCGAAGATGAACCACTGGCTGGTATCCGCTTACCTGGTTTGGGACGAATAATCACACAGCAAGTATGGATACGTTATTGCCCTTTGCCCTGATCTGCTTCACCTCGTTCTTCACGTTGGCCAATCCGTTGGGTACGATGCCGGTCTTTCTGACCATGACCCAGGGGATCAGCCAGCAGGAACGGAATGCCATTGTGAAGCGGGCGACGATCGTGGCGTTCGTTACGTTGATGGTCTTCACCTTTTCCGGCCAGTTCCTCTTCACCTTTTTCGGTATCTCGACCAACGGATTCCGCATTGCGGGCGGGTTCATCATCTTCAAGATCGGTTTTGACATGTTGCAGGCCCGTTACTCCAGCACCAAGCTGAACGAAGATGAGGTGAAGGCCTATGCCGACGATATCAGCATCACACCGTTGGCTATCCCGATGCTTTGCGGCCCGGGAGCGATTGCCAACGGTATCATGTTGATGGATGATGCACAAGGATGGGCCGGTCGGGCCATCCTCGTGGCTGTCATTGCCTTGGTCTATCTGATCACCTTCCTGATCCTCCGCGCCTCCACGCGGCTCATCTCCATTCTGGGAGAGACGGGCAACAACGTAATGATGCGTCTGATGGGTCTGATCCTGATGGTGATTGCCGTCGAGTGTTTCGTCAGCGGTGCCAAGCCTATCTTGATCGAGATTCTGCACGCTTCAGTGTAAAGAGCGGCAGATAGAAGAAGAGGCCGAAGACCGACAGAAGCAGTCCGCCAATGGTGCCGGCTGCCAAAGGAAACCAAAAGGCCTCTTTGTCGGTGCCCAGCATAAAGGGGATGAATCCCAATACAGTAGAGAGAATTGTCAAGCAAATCGGCGTGATCTTCGCTTGCCAGGCCTTCAGGTAGGCCCGCAGCGGGGGCCACGCCGAATGTGTTTCCCGCAACTGATTGAACTCGTTCAGAATGTAGATGCTGGCATTGACCGTAATGCCGCACAGCAGGACGAACGAGGCGAATCCGCCTTGGTCGAAATTCAGCTTGAACAGGTAGAAGGTCAGGAAGACGCCGATGTAGGAGATCGGAATCACGAACAGGACAGCTAAGGGTTGCTTCAGGGAGTTGAAGAGGATGCTGGTCGTGAAGAAGATGATCACGATCACCAAGAAAAGCAGGTAGTATTGCTCTTTGTTCTCCTTGTCCCACGACCAGTAGGAGGATTCGATCTTGGCCTTGTAGCCCATGGGCAGCTGGGCGTTGAATGCCTTTACCGTCCGTTCCTGTACCTTTTTGCCCTGTGCCGAGGCTCCCACATATTCATATTGCAGGCAGAGCCGGTATTGCTGGTTGACTTTGACCACCTGTTGGGGCATTTGTCCCTTTTCCACGTCGGCCAGCTCGCCCAGTTTATAGATCCGGTCGTTGGCAGCCAACGGGATGTGACGCATGTGCCAGATGTCATATCGGTCTGACTGGCGGGAGGTGAGTTTCAGCTTCTCGATCTCGCCCTCCTGGATGACTGTACCGCTGTAGATGTCTTTTCCAAATACCGGCCGGAGTGTCTCAAACAGGGCATAGGGCATGAGGCGGGCCTCCGCCATCCGGGCTTTGTCGAGATGGAAGTAAAACTCTTGATAATCCTCTTTCCACCAGGAATACTCGGAATTGATCAGCACCTCTTTGATACGGCGGTTGGTCAACAGTTCCGCTTTCAGCTGTTCCGCCCATCCATACAGTTCGTCGTAGTTGTAGCCGGTCAGTTCGATCCGGTAGTTACCGGCATTCTCACGCACGTCATTGCTGAACCCTTGGTCTTGCAAGCCCCATACATTCCAACTGCCGCCACCCAACTCCAAGGCTTTGCTGATCACCTGACTTTTCAAGGTATAGGGGAAACCGCTCCGTTCCGCTTCACGGGTGAAGAAGACGGAGATCCCAGCCTGTCGGGCATTGAAGATCTGTGTCTGGAACTGGCGGATCCCCTCGAAGGTACTCAAGTAGGCCTCCATCCGTCCGACCAGGTGGTTCATCTGTTCCAGCGTACTTCCGTTGGGCAGGGAGGCACTGATGGAGAGCACCGTCTCGTCGTTGCGGGTGAAATAGCTTCCCTCATAGACCTTCTCCACAAAAAGGCGCAGCGTACCGCCCAGGGCCTTGTTGACCACCGGCCGGATCTTCTCCTTGAAGAGTTCCCGGCTTGTCCAGTCGTTGTAGCGGGCGATCCAAAGGGAATCCTGGGTGTCATGTTTCTTCGGGTCATACTCGATCTTCTCCGGAATGAGGAAGATGGGCAGACCGAACGCAAGTAACAGCAAGAGACAGGCACAGGTCCGCCACTGTTGCAGAAACCGGATCTGTCTGCCGTAATAGTGATGGAAATAGACCGGAAGGCGGCGTGCGTAGTGACGGAGCCGCGAGGGGCGTTGCGGTTGGGAGTGCGTTGTCTTTTCCAATCCCATCTTGTCGATCAAGGCCGGCACCAAGAAAAGTGCGATGGCCAGGGATACGGCCAGGTTGATGATGACCACAGCAGCAAAGTCCTGCAGGTTCAGCCGGATCTCCTCGTCGAGGAAAAAGATGATGATCAGTGAGCCGATGGTGGTCAATGTGGCAGCCAGAATTGCCAAGAAGGCTTTCCGGTTGTGCCGGTTCCGGATATGGTCGGTCATCACGATGGTATTGTCTATCACCAAGCTGAGCGAGATGGTGATGCCCGCCAAGGAGTAGAGTTGGATCTCCAATCCCAAGAGATAGTAGAAGATGACCGCCACACAGAGATTGATGCTCAGACTGACCACGATCAGGAAGAGATAGCGGAGCTGGCGGGTGACTAACCAGACGAAGAGCAGCAGGATCAGGATGGTCAATCCCGTCCGGATGTAAATCTTTTGCAGCTCCTCCCGGATGTATTCGGTGGCATCGTAGCTGGTGTGGATCTGGTAGCCGGGTGGAAGCAGCGGACGGATCTCCTCCATCGTGCGGGTCACGGCATTCGCCAGTTGCAGCTGGTTGGCCGTCTCCTCTGCCCGGATGGAGAGGTAGATCGAGTTCAGTCCGTTGATGCGGTAATAGCTTTGCGGACGCTCCTCCTCGCGGGTCACCTGGAGGAGCTGGTCCAAACGGATGAGTGTTCCTTCGCGGTTCTTGACAGTTATACGGGAGGGGTCGAATCCCTCTTCCGACCGATCGGGCCAGAGGGTTAACCGGATCCATTCCCCCTCTTCACGGGTACCGGATGCCAGCACCGTACCGAGGAACTCCTTCCGATAGGCCTGGGCAATGGCCTGTTGCAGGTCGGTCAGCGAGATCCCCAACTGACTCAGTTGCTCACTGTCGTAGTAGAGCCGCCATTCCATCGGGGTGGCTCCTGTGATGTCAATCCGATAGACGCCGGGAATCGTAGAGAGGCGCGGCTTGATCTGTTCCTCCGCAAAACGCTGGATAAAGGCGGGCGAGGCGGGGGCATTCAGTGTGTAGTTCATGAAGGCACGGCTCTCCTTTTCGTCCGGTCGGCTCATGTCCAACAAGGGATAACTCAATTCGTCGGGCAGGTCGGGCCAGGCCTGTCGAATGATGGTGGAGGCTTCGAAACGGGCCGCATCCAGATCGGTATGTTTGTCTAATTGCAGGGTAATCCGTCCCCAGCCGTTGCCGGAGGTGGAGCGGATCTCCTGAATGCCCTTGATACGGGCCAACATCGCCTCCAGTCGGGAGGTCACCTCCATCTCGATGACGCGCGACGAGTGGTTGGGCATCGTATAGCTTACGTTCAGCTTCGGCAAGGTACGCGAAGGGGAGAGCTTGATGGGCAGCAACGGCACGAAGGCCAGCCCTGCCAAGGCGATGCAGAGGAAGGTGACGATGAGGGTGAACGAAGATATTTTCGGTGTATTGTCCATGATCGTTTACTCCATCAGTTGATGTTGATAATCAAACTCATCGGCCAGCGAGACACCGGTCTCGAAGTCATGCAGCGTCAGTTTGCGCAATTTATAGTAGCTGAGCCAGTAGTTTTGCAGCGCGGAGATGTAGTTGCGTTGCGCCTCTTGCTGGCGGTTGAGTGACAGGGTCAGGCTGTTGATGTCTGCCTTGCCGATCATGAACCGCTGCTTGGTCTCTTGATAGGCCATGACAGCCAGGTCGAGTGCCTCTTCCGCACTGGCAATCTGATCCTGCTGGATGTTGAAGTCGCCCACGGTCATGATCACATCCTCTTCGAGACTCACTTCCGTCTGTCGGGCGGAAATCTGTGTGACTCCCAAATTGTTCTTGGCCACATTGTGTCTGCCCTTCCGGACACCCCAGTCCACCAAGGGAATGGAGATGGAGACGGACACCAGATCCTGTTGCAGCGGATTGCGATAGGCATCTTTCAGATTGCCGGCCACCTGGTTGAATCCGATGCTGGCACTGAAGGCGGCATTGAACATCGCCTCCTTTTTCGTGCGATCGACCTCCTGTTGTGCCTCCAGAATCTGTTGCTGCAATCCCAGATAGGTCGGGTTATTGGCTTTTGCCATCGTCAGGGCCTGATCCACAGGAATCTCCATGTGGCGCGGTTTGCCCGGCAGCCGGAGCCAGATCTTTGTCTGCTTGTCGAAGTTGAGGAAGGAGGCGAGGCTGAACATAGCCCGTTGCAGGGCGATCTCCGCATTGTGCAGGGTGTTTTTGGCATTGACGGCATCCAGCCGGAGGGTCAGCAGATCCGCCTTGCTGATGGAGGCGATCTTATGACGCTCCTGTCCGGTCCGATAGAGCGTGTCGGTCGAGGCGGCATTCTCTTTCGCCAGGTCATATTCCGCCTGGGCCATCGCCAAGGTGAAGAAATGGTTGGTCGCCTCCTCACTGACCGCTTCAATGTTGTAGAGCAGCTCCTTTTTGGCCTTTTCATATTTCAGTGGCTCGATCTTGCGTTGCCAACGGAACGGATTGTACCCGACCAACTCCTGCCGGTAGCCGATCCGGATCGGTACGGTGGTGTATTGGCTGTAGGTGTTGGCCCCGAAGTAACGCATGTAGCCCAGATCGGAGTCGATGTAGAAACTACCGCCCAGCAGGTCGAAGTTCTGCATGATTTCCAAAGAGCCTCCTGCATAGAAGGACTGCTGCTTGCGATAGACATCCATGTCATCGCCGGAGTCGTACCGTTTGGTGATGTCGCGGTAGTATTGGGCCGGCGTGAGATTCAGTGTCAGACTTGGCAGACGTTCGGCCCGATAGGAGCGGAATTGCCAGTAACCGGCCAGGTAGAGGTTACGGTTGCGGAAGGCTTGCAGCGAACTGTCGGCTGCCAGCGCGATGGTCTTGTCCAACGAGAGGATGACCGGAGCTTGTCCCTGCGTCCGGATCGTTCCACAGACGAGAAGACAGATATAGAGAATCAGTTGTTTCATGAGATTAAGCCTGTTTTCGATAAATATACCAGTAAACCAATGGAATGACAAAGAGACTGACTGCCGTGCCGATCAGCATGGCGGCAATCATGGCGATGGAGAGCGGCTTCTGCAACTCACTTCCCAAGTCGAACGTGAAGAGCAGTGGTACCATGCCGAAGATCGTGGTCAGCGAGGTCATGATGATGGGACGCAGACGCCTGCGGCCCGCTTCATGAATGGCCTCCAACAGGGGGACGCCCGCCTTGCGCAGTTCGTTGATAGCATCCAGTTTCAGGATGGAGTCGTTGATGATGATACCACAGGTCACCACAATACCGATGGCACTCATCAGGTTCAGCGTATGGCCGCAGAGCCACAGGACTCCCAATGCCGCAGCGACATCTATCGGGATCTCCACCAGCACGATCAGCGGTTGGGTGAAGCTCTCGAACTGGGCCGCCAGAATGAAATACATCAGCAGGATGGAGATGAACAGGATGACGACCAGTTCGTTCAGCATCTGTTGGTTCGAGAAGAAACTGCCGGAGAAATCAATCTCCCACGCGCCTGTCTCCATCTGACGGATCTGATCCATCAGCCGTTCCGCATCGGGCACCTCGTAGAAACGCATCGGGATATATTCCCCATTCTTGCCGGCGGTAATGCTTTTCAGGTCTGCTCCGGCTGTCACCCGGACAAAGGCCTGCAGCGGTACATAGTCAGCCGGCTTGCCAGCCTCCCGTTGGGTACGGATCAGGGTCTGTTGCAGGATCTGCTGGACTGTCTGTGCCGTGCCGGCCAGGGTGATGGGCAGATATTGCTGGTAGGAGCGGAGGGTGGCCACCTCATTCTCCCGGAAAGCGGTTTTCAGCACACGGTAGATCTCCTGGTAATCCACCTGATAGAGCAACAGCTTCTCCCGGTCGATGGAGAGGTTCAGCTGGTTGTCGAATGCAATGCCGACGGGTGTCAGTCGGGTCTGTTGTGTCAGGTCTTGTTCCAACTGCACCAGCTTCTCCTGTTCCGGAGCCTGTGTCTTGTCGCGGGCATACAGTTCGGCCACAATAGCTGCCTCGCCGGTGACAAAGAGCCGTTCAAAGACTGTCTCCGGAGGCGAGAAGGAGAGGACTGCACTGGGATAGGAACGTTTCACCCAACGGGTGATCTGTTCTTGCAATGGAGCGATCTCCCGCGACTCCTGGGTCTTGAAATAGAGTTCGGCTTCTGACAGCGAGAGCTCCTGATCGCGGTTGAGCAGGAAGCGTTGCTGGCCGACATAGGCGGTGTGCTGCATTCCCTCGTGCCACATGGCCTGCATCAACTGTTCCACCCGTGCACGGTTTTCGTCAGCATGGATATTCTCGTTCCATTCCAAGTGGACGATCAACTCATTCTGGTCAATCTCCGGCATCCGGCTTTTGGGCACAGCATAGAAGAAATAGATGCAGAGCGGTATGGTCAGTCCGACCAGGAGCAGCATGAGCCGTTTGTGTCCGAACACGAAATCGACCCCCCTGTCATAGAAACGGTCCAACGTATGTTCTTGGATGGGATTGTGCAGTTTGAGGCGCAGCCATCGGTGGTTCACCTCCGGCAGGCCGTAGATCAGTTTGTAGAGGACAGGCAGCAGCAGGATACCGGTACCATAGGAGACTAACAGGCCGACCGTGACAGCAAATGCCTGGTCGAAAAAGATGGCACCTGCCATGCCGCTCATGAACACCAACGGCACAAAGACGGCAATGGTGGTGAAGGTGGAGCTGAGCATGGGGGTGATCACTTCGGTCGTCCCTCGGGCACACGCCTCTTCCAGCGTGCAGCCCTTGGCCCGGTATTGGGCGATGTTTTCTGTCACGATGATGGAGCTGTCGATCATCATACCCAAGGCCAGGATCAGACCGGAGATAGAGATGATGTTGAGCGACATGCCGAACAGGTAGAAGAAGAGGAAACTGATCACGATGCTGACCAGCATGCTGAGGCCGATGACGGCCGGGCTCTTCACGTCTCCCAAGAAGAGGACCGCCACGATGCAAATAAAAAGGAATCCTAACAGGAGATTCTGTTTCAGATTGGAGATGGTGTAGTCCAACAGCTCTGTCTGGCTGCGTGAGATGGTGAAATCGATGTCTGGATAGAGCTCTGTCAACTGGGTGGTCACCTCTCCCAAGGCCTCTTTCAGATCGGCCATATTCTCGTCCGCCTGTTTGATGACGGCCAATGTCACCGCCCGTTTGTTGTCGGACAGAGAGAAACCGGTCACCTGTTCCGGCACCACTTCGATCTTGGCCAGCTCCTTCAGTTGGAAAATCCGGTCGTTTTTCCGCAGATAGATGTTCCGCACATCGTCCGGTGTCCGCAACAGCGTGGAGAACTTGATGTTGTATTCATAATATCCGTCGCGTACGGTCATGCTGCCCGGCTCAATGTTGTTGGAGGTGAGGGTATTCTCCAGATCCTCCAAGGTAATGCCGGCCATCTCCAACAGACGGGTGTCCGGGGTGATCTGCAACTGGCGGCCCACCTGTCCCGTCATATCGACCATGGCCACTTCCGGCAGTTGCTCGATGCGCCGTTTGATCACCTGATCGGCAAACTCGCAGAGATTCAGAAAAGCCTCTTCCGTCGGGGCCTGCTGCTCCTCTTTGAGGGTCAGGTTGAGGTAGAAGACCGGGATGTCAGACGCATTGGCCTTGATGACACGCGGCCGCTCGGTCTCTTTGGGCAGATAATTCATGGCCGCATCTATTTTCTCATTCACTTCGATGAAGGCCAGGTCGGTCTTTGTACCGAAATCGAAGCTCAGGCGGATGACGGCAGCCCCGTCCCGTGCTTCACTCTCGATGTCGCGCAGTCCTGCCACCTGCATTAGTTGGCTGCGGATCGGTTTCACCACGGTGTTCTCCAGTTCGCGGGCTGAGGTACTCTTCCCGCTGATCTGCACGGTGATTTCCGGAATGGCAATGTCCGGCAACAGCGAAACGGGCAGGGTAAAATAGGTCACCCAGCCGATCAGGAAACAGGCTGTGAACGCCATCAGGACTGCGATAGGGCGTTGTAATAGAAACTTAATCATACTCGACAGGAGATTCGTGTGCCAAATTGATGTTACCGCTGGTAATCACTTGCATACCGGCTTCCAGTCCCTCTTCGATCGTGTAGCTGTCCGCATTCTCCAGGCCGGTCCGGACATAGTTCCACATCGCCTTGTGGTCATCCAATGTGAAGACGACCTGCTTGCCGGAGCGGAGCACGACTGCCGATTTCGGGACAACCAACTGTTTCCCTAAGGAACGTTTGACGCTGACACGCACATTCATCCCTTCGAAAAGTCCCGCTTTGGCACTGACTTGCGCTTTCAGTTGCACCATGCCGTTTTCATCCACCACCGGATTGATCTCCGTAATCTGTCCGGAGCTCTCCACTTCAGCGGCAAAGGGCCGGATCTCGACCCGTTCGCCCGGCTTTACCAAAGGCAGTTCGTTTTCCATGACCGAGAAGACCGCTTCCAGACTCTGCGGATCAATCAGGGTACAGAACAGATCGGTAGTGGAGGCCGTGTTGTAGGCTTTGGCTGTCAAGTTGGCCACTACCCCGTCAAACGGAGCGGTCAGCGTGGCCCGTTCCAATTCATATTCTGCCAATTGATAGGCTGATAATGCCTGATCATATCCACTGCGTACCCGGATCAGACGCATGGTTTCAGCGGGTACTTTGGCTGAATCGGCAAGGGCATATCCTTGGCCGATCATCACATCCTGCAGTTCCAGACGGGCTTGTTCCAAAGCCACTTGGGCCTGTTCCACCTGATGGGTCAGCCGGAAGGTCGCCAACGAAGCCAGTTTCTGGCCGGCACGTACCCGGTCACCGTTTTTTACGTAGATGTTCGCAATGGTCTCTGCTGTCTCAAAATGAAGATCTGCCCGGCGGCGTGCCGACAGTTTCCCGTTGCTGATCAGTTCATGATGAAATTCGGTAGGTTGCAACTCCTGGATGGTCACATGGTTGACAGCTTCCGGTTGGACTGTCTCCACTGTATCCTCCTCTGTCACTTGCGTTTTCGGTTCCGAACAGGACACACCCAACCCAAGGAGAACCAGACAGCACCCGGCAGACCACAAGAGGGGATTCAAATTCACACTTTTAACTCCTTTCATGATATTCTTGTTTAAGAATTAATACTATATGTTCGCAAAGGTAACAATTAATTAAAACGAAAGACCTTTTCCCCTCTTTTTTTTTGGAATTTTGGAGTATAATATGTAATGAATGAGGGTAAATGGTTATGACCTATCTCTATTATGATGTTATATAACATCCCTGCCTTCTACAGATACCAGTCTTGGGAGAGCCAGTAATGTTCATCATTCGTCCAGCCAAGGCTGGACGGTAAAGACAATTATCTTCGATGCCACTTGAAGTTATCTTCTCCGACCGTCCAGCCTTGGCTGGACGAAAAGGGATGTGCATTTCGTGTCTTTCTTTTGAAAGAAAAACTCCTCCAAGATTCCAAGTTTCTCAAATATTATTCCCAACTTTGTCAAGTCATGTAGTTTATGGAGAATAACAGGCATGCGGAATTTAGATTTTTGTAGTAAAGATACGTTTCTTCTTGATGCGGACTATGCGGATTAGATAGCTGATCCACTTCTAATCTGTGGTTTATGAAGAAATGGTATTTGGTTTTGCCACGAATGTTTGATGAATAAAACAAATGAATATGGATAAGAAGACTCTTGAATTTGTGACATACTGCATAGGCAAGCTTTCCATGTTGCTCAAGTTACCGCAACAGGAAATATACAAACGTCTAAAAACATCTGGCATATTGTATGGTTACATTGTGCCTTCTTATGATGTGCTTCACACATTTAGCTCTCGCTATTTGATGGAGGATTTAACTGAGTATATGAAAGAGAAAGGGGTGTTGTAATCTATGAAACTATATCATTCTTCGAACGTCATTGTCGAGAATCCTGATACCATTCATTCTCGTAAGTATCTTGATTTCGTTGCACAATGTGCCAGAATCATCTCATGCATCAGCGAAATGTCTAACATGTCACTTGATGAAGCCACAGACATCTATTACAACTCGGAAACGGCAAACTTGATAGAAGAAGGTGTGGCTGATTTGCATTGCCGTAGTGACAAATATCTTGCTGAAGAAATATTGAGAGAGTATCAAGAATCGAAGCAATAATCAACTCGTTTCATTGCCCTGTAGATCTGATCCGTATGCATCGTAATATGAATCCTTTTTTTAAGTCAAGAATAGAACATGAGGGAGTCTATGCAATACGATAAGGCATTGGCTCTGAATATACTTGACAGAATCTTTCGGTCTATATGTCACATATCCCTTACATCGTTCAACTAAAGCTGAACGGAAAAGGATGTACACTTCATTTCTTTCTTTTGTTATCTGTATCATTCTTAGAAGAGAATGGTTTCTACTTGTGAAGTTAGGTTCTTTATCTAACTGTTTTAAGTGAAGAGACTTGGAATGTGATGCTGAAAACATATTTTTGGTAAGTAAAAACCAAAACTTTCTTTGATTATCAACATTTTTTTTGTTCTTTTGCATTGTGAGATAGTAATATCCTGTATTTGCTTGATTATATCATAAAAATAGAACATAAATGAAACAGAAAGTTTATCCTTGGATTGTCGTGTTTGTCCTTTGGTTATGCGGTGGGATCGCGATAGGGCAAAACGAACAAAGTTTGGTTATTTCGGACTGGCGCGATTATATAGAGCACTCTCCGATGGATTGGCGTATGGCTGAGAGTCATTACCAATTGTTTTACCCTAACAGTGTGTTAAATCTTCCTGCTGATGCGGAGATTACTTCGATTTCTTTTAGCTATCGGTCTTATGGGGATGATTTGAGTGGTGGTAAGATTCAGATTAGGTTAGGAGAGACAGAGATGATTTCTTCAACAGAAATGAGTGCTCCGTTGGATAATTCGGAATGGCAACTTTGTTATGATGGAGGCCATCAGTTGACATCTCACAACTCTTATGAATATGTAAATTATTTGTTTTCAAATGAATATAGACTAACGGGGGGGGTAAAACTTTAGTTGTCGATATTACGAATGAAGGAAATCCCCGAACGACTCCTAATTCTGATTCTCAAACCTATTTCAAGTATTGTTGGGATATAGAGGGAATTTGGAGTTGGAACGATTATAATTCAAAAGTTTCTAGAGGTATTCCTAGTATAGCCATTACTTATCGGTATGCAGGAACAGAGGCAATTTTACAATTGCCATTCCAAAATCGGGCATTGTATGTGGGTGCTACACCTGTTGGATCCAATAGAACAGTAACAGTCCCTGTGACCAATGCTGGTAATTCTCCTCTATCTATTTCAGACTACCAGACAGATAATGTATATTTGTCAACTGTAGAGATTCCAGTTCGAAGTACTGGAGAACTTACTTTGACAATATCTCCTCGATTTGAAGGCTCTTTTGTGGATGAGGTGTCCGTCCAGGGTAATGGAGGTATAGCCTCTCTTCAGGTTTTCGGAACTACCTATCAACTACCTAAAGCCTCTACTACTGTGTATTTGGATGGAACTACACCACTTTCTACCATCGTTAGGGATAAAACTATCCACGAACTATCGGTCGCAGGGACGATTACTTTAGAAGACTGGGAATATATCGCTTTAAATTTACCCAACCTCGAATATTTGGATTTCTCTGAAGCAACATGGATGTCAAATGTTTTTCCTACATATTCTTTTGTTGGTTCATTATATGCATTTAAAGATAATCTACGGCAACTGAATTTACCAATGAATATTAGGGATGTTTCTTATGGTGCTCAGTCTTTGTTTTCTGCATCAACCAATCTCCAGCAAATTGTATTACCTGTTAGGTTGGAGCAATTCCGTGCTGATTTGACTCAATGCTCGTCTTTGAGTTCTATTATATCTTTTTCTCCTAAGCCACCGTTTTTCTTCTATGATTTGGATAATATTCAGACAGTTTATGTGCCTTCGGGGGCAGTTTCTGCGTACGAACAAAGTAGTTTTAACCAGACACAGATTAGGGAAATAGATCAAGAGGTGTTGAATGGGGGAAATAGGAAAATTACCCAATTGGATATTATAGATCCTGAGTACCGGAATGGCACGGGAATAGTTGATTATCATCAGGAATTGACCCATACTCGTTTATACATTCCAAGTCATTTGTTGAATCTTCCCATTGGGACAACTATCGATGCTTTTACATTCTATTTGAAAGTATATAATTATAATAATGTTACTGTTAATCCCGGAACGATATGGATTGGATTAGCTCAAGTGAATTCAAAAGAGGAAGCTATGGCTGCAACTTCTTTTCTCAATTTCTACGAGGGTTCCGATTTGGTGGATGTGTCAATAACGGGTACTCAAAAAGTAAAATATGCTTACCAGAATATGTATGCACCCGCCTATCAAGGAGGAGGTTTGGTATTGGACATCCAATCTGTTCAAAGTTCTCCCATAACGGATGATTTATTTATCAATAGCTGTTTAAATAGTATTGATGACTATACTTTTTGGTTAGATCATAATGGTTCTCTCATAGAATATACGGGGCATAGTCCGAATATCTCTATCCATTTCTCAACTAACAGTGATGAGCCGATTTTGGCCTTGACAGCTCATTCCCGGAAGATCCTATTTCCTTATACTCCATTAGGGGAGGTTTCATCTGAACAGCCAATCATGATTCAGAACTTGGGGGCTTCATCCTTGACTGTTTCCGGTATGTCTGGTAGTGGTGTGTTTAATATGATTCCCAGTACTGTTACTATTCCAGCCTATTCAACAAGTAAAGTTGGTTTCACTTTCAATCCGAATGAAGAGGGAACGTTTAGAGAAAAGGTTCGTTTGTATAGCAATGGAGGTGAAACGGATATTACCTTGGAGGGTTCTACTCTGCGAATGAATCCTTATTGGCATAATGTTACTCTTTCATCTAATTATTCATTGAATGATTATTTTTACAGGAGTGGTATCAGTAGTGATACGATTACTGCTCTATCTGTGACAGGCACATTAAGTGGCTATGAGTGGGATCTAATCTGTCGTCAGTTACCGAACTTAAAGTATTTGGATCTATCGACAGCTACGATTCCTAATGATTTCTATTCTTCATATTTTGCCTATCCGGAGAATATAGAACAATTGGCATTGCCTTTGAATTATGGGGATTGGGCTAATGTAGATCGATTTGTAAATCTGCGATATTTGATGTATCCGATGACTACAGATAAAGTCTATATGAACGAATTTGACAATTGTCCCTATCTGAATTCGTTGGTGGTATTGGCTTCTACCCCTCCTAACGTGTGGAATAACTACAAAGAGAACGGCATTACAAAAGTATATGTCCCTGCATCTGCTGTGGATGATTATAAATACCAAGGAGGTTGGCAGTATAATAATGGAACACAACGGGAAATCCTTCCGATAACTCCAGAAATATTGGCTGGTGAGGTCGAAGCGGGTTCAGCGACTATTATCATACAGGATCATCGGGAGTATGACACGTCTAATTATCCAACCAGCAAGCGATCCATTTGGATTTCTCCCGAAGAAACTCCATCTTATGTGGGCTATCATCCTAACAATGTACCCACAGCCAGTTTGCAAGTTGCCCCCGATACGCCTTTGGAAGTAGAAACGTTGGGACTGACTTATCCGTTAGATACCCGTCAGTATGACAATTGGGATGGTTCTTCCTACGCCTCTTTCATCAATCACTCTACACAGATGAGTGTTGATCAGCTGCAATTGCATTTGAAAATGCGGAATTATTGCTACTGGTATTTCTTGACTGTTCCTTTCTCAATGCCGTTGTCAAACTTGCAAGCTAAGGAAAGCAATGCTTCGTATGTAATCCGTACCTATGCAGGCGATTTACGTGCGACTAATGGCGTAAATGGTTACAACGAGAATTGGCGGGATTTGACGGTTAATGACTCGTTAGAGCCAGGAAAGGGGTATATTTTCCAAAGTAATGGTTGGATTGATTCCTTGTTGTTCACAGCTCCTTATCCGATGGATTATATTTATAATAGTGTTTATGACAAAACAGTTTCAGTTTCCCGATATTATTCAGCGAATGCAACAGACAAGAACTGGAACTTGATCGGTAATCCCTATTTTGCTTTCTATGATATTCATCAGATGGGGTATAGTGCTCCGATCATCATTCGGGATGATGACAATTATGTGGCACTTTCTCCTATCGATGATGATTATGCGTTGCGTCCGTTGGAGGCCTTCTTCGTGCAAGTACCGGATGAGATGGATAAAATTAGATTCCCCCACAGTGGTCAGCAGACAACGCCTTACATCACTACCACGCGATCTGCTCTTCGTGCTTCCTTGAATCGACAGGTTTTCAACTTGCAGTTGTTGCAGCAGGGCAAGCATGACCGGAGCCGTGTTGTACTGAACCCGGAGGCAAAAGGGGACTATGAAGTCCAGTGTGATGCGGCCAAATGGATGAGTGAATCCGATACGGTACCGCAGCTCTATACATTAGATCATATTGGTACCAAATATGCCATCAATGAACGACCTGTCGGCAATGGCATTGTACCCTTAGGTGTGCGTGCTGCTGCCGATGGTGAGATGACTATCTCCTTGACCGGTGATCCTGGCCCACTCCGATTGTATGATAAGGAGTTGAAGCGTGAAGTGGATCTGTCTGAAGGGGATTATACCTTCCTGGCTCGTAAGGGAACAATCGAAAATCGTTTTGAGTTGCGTTTCTCATCAGCTACGGCGAATGAACCGATCACTGCAGAGTCCGTACGAGTCTATGCGAACAGTTCTCAGTTGGTGGTAGAGGCTCCTGTACAGATGGCGGTTGCGGTCTATTCGACTGCCGGTATATTGCTTCGTCAGACAACCATGACTGCAACTCGTTGGAGTTGTCCGTTGTCTGCTGGTATCTATGTAGTCCGTGTGGGCGATACGAATCACAAAGTAATCATTTATTAATCCTTGGATAGTATGAAAAGAATTAGTTTAGCCATATTTTTTGCCTTGCTTCCTCTTTTATTGTGGGGGCAAGGGTTGAATGATGGGACATTCAATCCCACCAATCCGAATGATCCGAGTGCCGATATGCCCAGTTCCGATTTTTATGTGGACGTGCTTTTTAATCGGGCACAGTTTACGGTGATTAACAGCAATCAGAAGAATGTCACTTATGAATGGAAACTGGATAACCAAGTCGTAGGTGCTGATCCAGAGATTTTGTGTTCTTCCTTGACACCGGGAGAGCATACCGTATCGTTGACAGTTCGGAATGTGTTTGGTTCCGATAGTTACGATACCTCTTTTACCATTGCACCTGAAGAAGATTGGGGACTTGAGGGCGATTTTACTTTTAATCCAGAGAAAGTGTCTTTGCGTAATTTTCAAACAACTGAAGAGCTGTTTGATATGTTGATTAGTATGCCATGGACCGGTTATCCTCGTGTTACTTTAGAAGCTTCCTGTGATGCAACGGATTATTTGGCATTACATACTGATTATTGGGAGCTGTTGAAAGAACGAGCACAATCATCAGAACATTATGCTATTTTTCAAAGATATAGTTCGGATTGGTATCTGAAATTATGGAATGTATGGAGTAAAGACAATTTCCTACAATTTAAACAGGTGAATAACTCAGTGGTGGTATTTGGACTCCCTGTATATATTGGTGATGTTTGTTTAAACTACTATGCATTGTTAAGCACCACTGAGTGTGTATGTTCTAATGTTGATTTTTATTTTTCACCCAGTAAGGTTAGCGATCAATTTATCTACAATTGGCGTTTCGTCAATTCAGAACCATGCCTCTCTACTGGCTATATTGAATCGGGTACAGGAGATATGAATTTCCGTTTTACGAATACTACTACTGAATTGGATTACCTCTATTACGAAACCGATGTGGTCTATAATGGCGAAGTCGTTGATACGCAACTCAAATTAATCTGTGTCTATCCGGAATCGTTTGAGGTTCTCAATCCTCAACCTGTGGATAATGGTATTATTTCAGATGTCGAACAGGTTAATTTCTCTTGGGATGCTTCTCCTTGGTGGGTTTGGGGCGGTAACTTCTCTCCTGATTTGACATTCGAATTGTGGAAAGATGGTGAATCAAGTTCAGTATTTAGTAGAACTATAAATAGATGGTATAGTCAGAGTATAACAGTTGATCAGTATGAATATCCGTTTGAACGTGAGGCAACATACCATTGGCGGATTAAGTTACAGCTTCCGTGTTATGATTTGTATTCTCCCACTTACACTTTCAAGATCTCCAAGGTGGCAGATTTACAGGTGACCAATATGGTCTTGTCAAAGAGTCCTGTCAAACCGAAAGATGAGTTGACCTTGACAGCTACTGTGACGAATAAGGGTACAGCACCTATTGAGATCGCTTCGTGGACAGATTATTGGTATGAGTGTTTGCTGGGAGATGATGGCAGTTATACCGAATTTCATCAGCTCCAGTTTGATTCGCAGATTGACAAACAATTGGCTGTGGATGAATCATACGAGGTGTCGTGCACGGTTCAGATCCCCTTTGATGATCGAGAAACGTTGAGATTCCGCTTGGTCTTGAATGGTGAAAAGTATCTTTTGGAAGGGGACTATATTAATAATGTATATGAAGTGGATGTACCTTTTACACCGGTACAGATCCAAGCTGAGGATTTGGCAGTGTTGAAAGAACTGTATGAACAGACAGATGGGGAGAATTGGACGATCGAACCGAAGTGGGATTTGACCAAGGAGACGATTGGTCGCATGAGCTTCCATGGTGTTGAATTTGATGCGGAGGGGCATATAATTCGCATATCATTGCCACAGGCAGGATTGAAAGGTGAAATGCCTTCCAGTCTCTTTACGATGCCCTATTTGCAACAGTTGGGTCTTTCCGATAATCAATTGACTAATGCGTTAGACCATTTGTTCGATGGAGAGGTAACCGATCCTCAATTGAACTGGGTGGCTTTGGATCATAATCAGTTGACTGGTACATTGCCGCTTGCTGTTACTAAGTTTACGAATATGGGAGACTTTGACCTTTCTTATAATCGGATTTCGAATATTGAGGGTTGGATGGAATTCCCGTTCTATCTCAATCATCAAACGCTTGAACAAGAACAGCCGTTGACGCTACCTTTGAGTCAAGCTCTGCCGGGTGTCTTCACCTACCATGCAGGTGATATCCCCTTTTATCCGGATCTGAAGCTCTACAACGAAGCGGAGAATTATTGTGGCTTGATGCAATATGATGAAACGGCTGCAGGGTATGTGATCCGGGACAGTCTGTTCCTGACCATGCCGAGTGGAACAAGACTGGTTGCGACACCCCAGACCGGTGTTGCGACAGGTAGCGAGTTGACTTTCACCTTTACCTATCCGATGGGTGATGCGAACATGGACAATCGGGTCACGATACAGGATACACAGCAAGAACTGAATTATATCTTTGATCAGATCTCCAATCCGGGTTATGCCGTATTCAACTATGCCGCTGCCAATACCTTTGCCGATGATCAGATCAACGTGCAGGATATGGTAACTACTACTAATATTATTCTGGATACGCCTTTAGAAATGCGTGCTGTCGATCAGTTACGTGCTACAGGTGACGCAGGTACAGACAATCTACTTTACATCGAACGCGATACGCTGTATCTGAAGATCAGTGAACCGATCACCGCAGTAGATGTCACATTGAAGGATGTGAAATGCGAACAGATCGCTTATCTGCTCAATCCAGACTGTAGTATGTTTACGATGAAAGAAACAGGGCAAGGGGCACGCTTTATCATCCAGTTCTTGACGGGGAATATTCCGGCAGGAACGACACCTTTGGTTGCTTTGAGCCAATCAAAAGAGATGGCGATCATTTGTGCTGCCATGTTGGTAAATGCACAAGCCAAAGAGGTTCCTGTTTGTTTTGATGGACGGGAGAATTGGGTAACGGGTATTGAGACGATTCAGACTGAGAATTTGCATTGGCCGATGACCTACCAGTCCGGATTTTATATGATTTATGATCTGACAGGTCGTTGTATCAAATCTCGTCAATTCTTATTCCCCGGACAATTGGATTGGAAGGAGGTAACTGACTCGTTAGTTTCCGGTAACTATATTCTCTCTTTGCAGTTGATGACGCAAGAGGGGGCAATCAATAAACACGTCAAATTTAATATCGTTAAATAAGTATGAAAACGCATCTTAGGAGTTTATTATGGGGACTTTTGTTTCTGTTCCAATACGCACTCATCTTTGCGCAAACAGATGAGAATCGTTTGGTGGTGCCGTTGACCGATTGTGCGGTAGGTACTACTTCGCAAGTGGCGATTGAAATGAACAATGCGGTGGAAGTTGTGGCTGCCCAGTTTGATATGTACATTCCGACCGGTGTACACATCGCTTTGACCAGTACCGATGATATCAAACTGACAGACCGAAAGAATGGTCATGTGTTGGCTGTCAAGGATCAAGGAGCCGGACGTTATACCTTGGTCATTACATCCGGACAGAATAATGCCATTCGGGCCAATAAGGGTGAGTTGGTGACATTCCAGTTAGTCATTGATAAGGAGGCTGAGATTGATTCCCAACATAGCTTGAAGCTGTCGAATATTGTCCTTTCAGACAAGAATGGGCGGAATGTGGCGTCAGAAAGGGAGACCTCTGGAATCCTTCATCTGACGACTAATGATCGACCAGATATTACAGTCAAACAGATTACGGTGACACCTACCTCGTTGTCTCCGGGTGACCAGGTGACTATCCAATGGCAAGTAGCTAATATTGGTCAGTTGCCTACCAAGGATGCTTTCAAGGAGCAGCTTTATTTGGTGAATCCAACGACAGAAGACGAATACTTCTTGGGTGAATTGACCTATACAGATTTGATTGCCAATGGGGCTACGGTCAGTCGTTCGGCGACCTATACGTTGAAGAAACAGGTAGGCATTGATGGTACGGTCTTTCCGAAGGTCAAATTGAGACCCTATCCGGATTTGGGTGAATTTGCGGCAGACATAGCCAACAATGAGGTGACGGGTTCTACCTCGTTGACTATGTCTAAAAGATTGGAACTTTCCATGCCAACGGATCTTCAGGAAAAAGAAACCAAGGCAGTTTCTTGTCTCTTGTATCGTAGTGGAAGTGTGAAAAAGGCAGAGACCTTTACATTGAGTAACAGCAATACGAAACGATTGTCTGTTCCTTCATCGGTAACTATCGAGAAGGGTTCTGCAGCTGTACGCTTTACAATCCAGACGGTTAACAACGAAACGGTGGATGCTGATTCAACCGCTTTGGTAATGATAACGGGTAATGACTATCCGGAAATGCAACAACTGATTTGGATAGCTGATGATGAGGAACCGGTTTTGACCGCTCAAGTAGATAAAGAGACGATTGTCGAGGGGGGACAGGTCGTCTTAACCGTGACCCGTCATGAAAACTTAACCAAGAATCCATTGACCGTTAAATTGGCTTGTGATCACAGTGCCCGTTTTACTTATCCGAAGGAGGTGGTGATTCCGGCAGGCAAAGTCTCTACGCAGGTAACACTTGCCAGTGTGGATAATGACCAACCGAATTTGACGGATGAGGTGGTTTTCACCTTGTCGGCTCCAGGATATACAGGAACGAATGCGTTTGTGACCTTGCAGGATAATGATATTCCGGATATTGAGTTGATAATTGAGCCAACTATCTTGTCAGAATCTTCGGGTCCGCAAGCGGCTATTGCTACCTTGAAACGTACGAAAGTGACGAACAATAAGATCACTGTCAAACTGACTGATACAGCAGAGGGGTCATTGTATTATCC
>JBJECC010000147.1:0-10139 GCA_051870655.1 Parabacteroides sp.
GATCTATTGAGCTGTCACTTCGGACGATGTACTACCGCAAATGATTGTATAAGTTTGTCCCGTTTCCAACCCGGGACAGGTGATCAGTATGGATGAACTACCACCCCAGTTACCACCCGGACCGCCAGGACCATTCCCTGTTCCATTACCGGGCATACCTCCAGGACCACCAGTCGGTCTGTCACCCTGTTCACCAGTCGGTCTGTCACCTGGTACAACGTCAGGCATATCTCCGGGAGTTCCTTCTGCTGGTCCGTTAGGTAGATCTCCCGGACTCAGACTTCCATAATTGTCCGGTACGATGAATGAACCCAAGAGCTCCTCGCCACTTTTTACTTGGATCGTGTCGCCTGCTGCAAAGGTTGTGTTGAGACTGAGGTAGGGTTGGGAGGAGGTGGTTGTGGTAGGCATTGTATTGCGCCCTCCAGCTGCCATCAGTGTACCACCGGTAAAATAGAGGGCATAGTGTTCTTCTTCGTTGGCATCAATACCCCCTTCGGCTCCGGAAGCACCGAAGGAACGGATCGTACCTCCGCTGACGTACAGATCTCCATTCGAATCGATACCATCGTTGTTGGTTGCTACAATGGTGAGGTCGCCCCCTTTGATGTAGAGATGGCTGGACGAATTGAGTCCATCGTCATTCGAATAGACCGTGATGTTGCCGTCATTGATGGTCAGGATGGCTTTGCTCTCGATGCCTTCACCTCCGTTACCCAAAGCTGTCACCTGAATGGTTCCCCCATTGATGGTCACATTACCATCTGCTTTCATGCCTTTGGGCGATGATTTGTAGTCGCTCTCGATGTAGTCGGTATTACCCGTAAAATCGGTATAGAGTTGTCCGTTGATATAGACCAACAGTCCACCGGAGGTCTGGACGGTAATCTCTCCTCCGTTGATGGTCAGATCTTCATCACAGCTGATCCCTTTACCACCACAACCTGTGGATGTGAGCAGGAGTGTACCGCCGTCAATCTGTACATTGGCATCTGCGCTGATACAAGATGAAGCTTTGGTTTTGGCGTCCTCCTCGTCCCAGACACCTCCACCGCCCGTGGTCAGATCCAATGTGCCGCCTGTGACGACCACACTGCCGTCTGCTTTCAAGGCTTTGGCGGCATCGGCTGTGATGGTAGCTGTGATACTTCCGCCGCTGATGATGATCGAACCTGTGTCTTCCGCTTCGCGGTCTGTCTCGTCTTTATAGGAGACCTGAATACCGTCATCTCCGGTATTCGAGAGGGTGAGTTCGCCACTCTTCATGGCAAAGTACTGGTTGCAGTTGATGCCATCTTTCACGGCTGACAGGATGTTGACCTGGCAGTCTTGAAGGGTGATATACTCCTTGGCATAGATGGCATGGGCCGTATGGCCGGCTATGTTCAGCGTCCCTTTACCCTGCAACTCCAAATGTCCTTTACAGGCAATGGTACCTTTGTGTGTCCCGTCTGTGCAGTCGGCCAGCGAATTGGTTGTCCCGTCCGCCACCGACAACTTGATACGTTTACCGATCTGGATGTCTAAAGGTGCACCCAGCTGACTGGTCAGCGACACGCCTTGTAACACAAGGGTCGTTTTATAATTGCCAGACAGACTGAATCCGCCATTATCGGATTGTCCCTGGAGTGAATAGACAATCTCTCCGCACGTATCATCGTTGCTTTGCGTGATGGTCACGTACGCACCTTCCGTTGTTGTATCCAGATAGGGGGCTACATTGCCGGCAATCACAACAGAAGCCTTCGTATCATCATAGGTAATCGCCACGGTATTGTCCGGGAAGACCTGATCATCTACATAGATCTGGTCGATCTCGCTGATGGCGAAGGTACGGCCTTGGATGGTGAGGGTCGATCCGTTATCAAACAACATATTCCCGGTTTGTGCGGCAGAGAAGGCATATTCGACCGTACCTGTCTGTACGTGCAGGGTCTGCGCCATGGAGGAGAGGGTGGTCCAGAAAAGTATGAGGGAAAGAATCATTCGTTTCATGGGATGAGTATTTTATAGGTTTCACGTTTGTTTCTGATCACGTAGATACCTTGAGGGAGTTGTTGCTGGGCTGCTTCCCTCGTGGCGTACACACCGATCCGGACACCTTCGATCGAATAGACTTCCACGGGCGAATCTGTTGCAGGTTCGACCGAGACCGGATCGATGGCAGTTACCTGGCCGGTAAAATACATTTGACGCAAGTCTGCGAGTTTGAATTGTTCACTGCTTTGATCTTGTTGGAGCTGGAGCGATCCGTTGCGGAAGGTAAGTACCAGATGCTCGATGCTGATCGTGCGGGTCGATCCGTCTGACATTTCGAAGGTCAAACTCTTATAATCTTGCCCTTCTATCGTTTGTAGAGCAAAGAAGGCCAAGAGTGTGCCGAATAATTGTTTCATACGCGAATTCGATTTATTAATAAGACATATTTGATGTGGCAAATGTAGGCTGTAGAGCCGTGCGGCAGAAATAAATTCAGCCAACTGAGATTTTCTTTCAGCGAATCACCCTGCTTTGGACGGTTGCTGGGCTGGTTTCACAGAATAAATCGGCCAGATGGCAGATTATCGTGGATACAATAGGTAGAATTGCCTACCTTTGTTAGTGATAAAAATAGAAGAAGCGTATGAAAGAGAAGCTACAAGGACGTTTGTTTTATCTATTGACAGGGATTCCGGTGATCTTAATACCCGTTCTCTATTTATTGTTGTCCAAGTTGACAACACAAGAGGATCCATGGGGACTGTTGATGGAAAGTCTCGGGTTTCTGATGCCTTTTCTCCTGTTGTTTTTGATACACGATCGTTTGTTGATGAAATTTCTGTTTCTTCGGCACAAAACGAGACAATATCTTTGGGCCGTCATGTTGCTGTTTACAGCATTTGTTACATTCAGTTACTGGTACAATCGGCCTTTCCGATTAGAACGTCCGCAGCCGTTACATCACCAACAGTGGAGAGAAACACCTCCGGACCGGTTCAGACCCTCCACCCCGGAACGGTTTCATGGTCCGAAAAAGCCCCGGCATGGGCTACCGAATCCGGTGGTACTGGATGGAATGATTGCCTTGTTGCTGATGGGGTCTGATTTGGCTTTGGGGCTTTTGATACAATCTGCCAAAGAGAAACGGCGGTTAGAGGTGTTGGAACATGAACGGTTGCAACAGGAACTGGATGGTCTGAAGGCACAGATCAATCCACATTTTTTGATGAATGTGCTCAACAATATCCATGGCATGGTGGAAATCGAGCCCCAGAAGGCCCAAACGATGATTGTGGAACTGTCGGCACTGATGCGCTACGTGTTGTATGAAGGAGCCTGCCAGTATATTGATGTGCTCAAAGAGATGCACTTTATCTCCAACTACATTGCATTGATGTCAAAAAGATATTCCAGCCGGCGTGTACAGATCGATTTGCAGTTGCCGGAAACCGTTCCACCGGGTCGGACTGTGCCTCCCTTGTTGTTTCTTGTACTGATCGAAAATGCTTTCAAACATGGGATCAGCTACCGGAAGCTTTCCACCCTCCAATTCACGGTCACGCTTTCAGAGGAACGGATTGTACTCACCTGCATCAACAACCGGATCAACCGGTCTGAAGTGCCAGCCAAAGAGGGCGGGATCGGCTTGGTCAATCTGCGCAAACGGCTGCAATTACTTTTTGATGACAACTATCGTTTTGACATCGAAGAGACAGAAGTGTATTATAAATCAACTTTGGAAATACCCATGCGTAAAATATGAATGTGATTAGATGTATCGTAATTGATGACGAACCGTTGGCACTGGAAAAAATGGCGAATTACATTGGGAAAATACCTTTTCTGCAGTTGGTTGCCTTGTGCGAAAGTGCTTTTGATGCCATGCAGGTTTTGGCTACCGAACAGGTGGATGCGCTCTTTCTGGATATCAATATGCCAGATATCAACGGTATGGAATTTGTCAGTTCCCTGCCACAACGTCCCTTGATCGTGTTCACAACCGCTTATTCGGAGTTTGCCGTGGAAAGTTACCGGCTTTCGGCGGTGGATTATCTGCTGAAGCCTTTCGACTTTGTCACCTTCCAGCAGGCTGTCCAGAAATTGGTGACGCAATTCCAACAGAAAAAATCCGATTCGACTGTCCACGGACATCTTTACGTCAAGGTGGATTATCGGTATGTCAATCTCTGCATCGCAGATATTTTATATGTGAAGGCGATGAGTGAATATGTGCAAGTCTTTCTTGATGGAAGGAAACCTGTGATGGTACATACGACACTCCGTCAGTTCAATACGATGTTACCTGCCCATTTTCTGCAAGTCCATCGTTCCTATATTGTCAATATGGATCGGGTCAAAGAAATCGAGCGGATGCGTATTGTGATCGATGCTAACGTACGCATTGCCATCGGTGAGAATTATAAAGCGGATTTTCAGGAATACTTGCGCAGACACTCCCTCTCGTGAAGGATCTGTCCTGTTTTTGTCTCTCTTTCATTTGGTAATTAGCAAATTAAAGTGCACCTTTGTCGCTGAATAAGTTGCGATTATTAGATATATCACAGATGGAATACAGAAATCTCAGTTCAGAAGAGGTGGTGCGGTTGAAGAGCCAGTCGTGTTTGGCAGACGACTGGAACCACGTAGAGGTGACGACAGAAGGGTTCACAACAGATTATGTGTGGCATACCCGATTCTCCGGTAATGTGAAACTCGGACGCTTCGAAGCGTCGTTTACCTTGCCGGGTGGCATCCGGAAGCACTCCGGACTACGCCACGTCACACTGCACAACGTCTCAGTTGGCGATAACTGCTGTATCGAGAACATCAGCAACTACATCGCCAACTATGACATCGGGCATGACTGCTTCATTGAGAATGTGGACATCCTGCTGGTGGAGGGAGAATCGACCTTCGGCAACGGGACAGCCGTCTCCGTACTGAATGAGACGGGAGGGCGTGAGGTGCTCATCAACGACAAACTGTCGGCCCACCAGGCATATATCGTGGCCCTTTATCGCCATCGTCCGGAACTGATAGCCCGCATGAAGAAGATCACGGACTACTACTGCCATAAGCACGCTTCTTCGCAAGGAACGATTGGAGATCACACGAGAATTATCAATACAGGTTCAGTGCGCAATGTGCGCATCGGTGACCATGCATACATCTGCGGAGCCAACCGGCTGACCAACGGAAGTCTGAACAGTAATGCAGAGGCACCCATATACATCGGACATGGCGTGATAGCCGACGATTTCATTATATCCAGTGGTTCGCACGTGGACGACGGCACCATGCTGACCCGCTGCTTCGTGGGGCAGGCTTGCCGCTTGGGACACAACTACTCGGCCAGTGACTCGCTCTTCTTCAGCAACTGTCAGGGAGAGAACGGTGAGGCCTGTGCCATCTTTGCAGGTCCCTTCACGGTGACTCACCATAAGTCCACGCTGCTCATTGCGGGCATGTTCTCATTCATGAATGCCGGCTCAGGTTCCAACCAGAGTAACCACATGTACAAACTGGGCCCCATCCACCAAGGAACCTTAGAACGGGGAGCCAAAACCACCAGCGACTCCTACATCCTCTGGCCAGCCCGTGTGGGGGCCTTCTCGCTTGTGATGGGGCGTCACGTCAATCATTCGGATACCTCCAATCTGCCCTTTTCTTACTTGATAGAACAGAACAACACCACTTACTTGGTGCCAGGGGTCAACCTGCGTAGCGTGGGCACGATCCGAGATGCACAAAAGTGGCCCAAGCGCGACGGACGGACTGATCCGCATCGCTTAGACTTCATCAACTACAACCTGCTCAGCCCCTACACCGTGCAGAAGATGTTCAAGGGCCGGGAGATTCTGCTGAACTTGCGACAAGCCAGTGGTGAACTGTCGGACATCTATTCATTCCACAGTGCCAAAATACGCAACTCCGCTTTGGTGAAAGGAATCCGTTTCTACGAAACCGCTATCCATAAGTTTCTGGGCAACTCAGTTATCAACCGTCTGAAAGATATTGACTTCCACAATAATGAGGAGATACGTGCCCGTCTGCTCCCCGACACGACGATAGGCAGTGGCGAGTGGGTAGATATTGCGGGGCTGATTGCACCCAAGAGCGAGATTGACCGGTTGACAGACGACATTGAAGCCGGACGTCTGAACCGGCTGAAACATATCAACGCTGAATTCGAACGCATGCACACCCATTACTATACCTACGAATGGACTTGGGCTTACGACCATCTGGAAGAGTTCTACGGATTCCGTCCCGATGAAGCCACAGCTGCTGACATCATCCATGTCGTAGAGTGCTGGAAGGAGGCTGTCGTGGGGCTGGACCGCATGGTCTATGAGGATGCGAAGAAAGAGTTTTCCATGGCTTCGATGACCGGATTCGGTGCTGACGGCTCACGCCTGGAGAAGGAGCTGGACTTCGAGCAGGTGCGTGGTGATTTCGAAAACAATCCCTTTGTGACAGCCGTTTTGCGACATATCGAGGTAAAGAGTGCTTTAGGCGACGAGCTGATTGCCCGTATGAAACGGGTAGGATAGAGAAATGCCCAATAGTCCCCATTCACATGGCTACTTTACCTGCATAAAAAGTTGCAGTTACACAGAAAATTCTATTTCTGAGCCATGAACAGATCATCAAGCGTCAACTCGTTCTGAATGGTATGCCAGCCCTCATTCCGTTCAAGACCGTCGGGTGTAATCATGGTCAGGCAGAGTGTCTTGTCAGTAGAGGTCAGACTTCTGAAAGCGTCACGCCTCTCCATGAGATGACGGGCATAGTCTTGCGAGATGGAATATTTTCCGCTGACAAATTTCATCTCACACAAATTGATCGTTCTGTCACCACGATCGATGATCAGATCTATCTGACCTCCTCGATGTGTCTTGCCGTTCTTGTCCGTGAAGGCCTGCCAGGAAAAAGAACATACATTGGCGAGAATACCGGATATACCCAGTGATGACTTGATCTGTTGGATATGATGCAGGCAAACTTGTTCAAAGGCATACCCTTCCCATGATGACAGATCCATCTGACGATGGCTCCAGTAGTCTATATCTCCACCATTGTAGGATTTGACGTAACGCAGATAGAATAAGGTGTATAGGTCTGTAAGCTGATACATCATGTCGCGTTCGCTTCTTCCAAAGGCAGAATAACGCCGGATAAAATCACAGTTACAGAGATCGGTGAGTACTTCGGAAAAGAATCCGGTGTCTTCACATTTCACTTCTCTGAGTATCTCCTGACGGGTCATTCCTTTGAGTTTCTTGGCCAGACACTCCACAACGCGTCTGTATAATGATGATTCCTTGAAAAGAGATTTGAATAGGAAGCCGTACTCTGTGCGTAAGGGGGAATCATCGCGAAAAAACAGGCGATCGATGTTCTGTGATACACTCTCTGACTTTCGCATCATATCGAGGTAGAAGGGTGTACCGCCCAACGACATGTAGGTCTCGACGATCTGACGGCGTCCGAACGAACATCCTCGAGACTGCAAAAACTCTTCGGTCTCGGCAAGGTCGAAAGGACGGAGATAGATCGGCTTCGTCACACGATTGTGCAAACCTCCCTTATTACCAAGCAACTTGTTGGTCATCCAGGTGGTGGCAGAACCACAGACGATGAGTTTCAAGTTGTCATGCTTGGAGGCCCATTCATTCCAAAAGAGCTCTAACGACTTGAGAAAACGGGAACGTGGAGTATCCAACCAAGGTAACTCGTCAATAAATACAACAATCCGCTTTTGGTCAGCTTTGGTCATAAGAAAGGCCTGTAAAGCAAAAAAAGCCTCTATCCAATCTTTGGGTGTCTTTCCCCTCTTGCCGGAATAGGTTTCCAGTTGATGGGCAAAGTTTTGCAGTTGTTCTTTCCGAGTCCCTTCGTAAATGCCGGTCATATAAAAATCATACCTGTTCCCGAAGAGTTTATCGATGAGAAACGTTTTGCCAATACGTCTTCTACCATATACGGCAGCAAACTCAGCCTTGGGACTATCGTAAAGTTCCTCCAGTATCCGAATCTCACGTTTGCGTCCAACTATTCCGTTCTGCATACTATTGTCAATGTTATGATCATCATATCTTTTCGGAAGCCAAGATACACTATTTTTCGCAATAATCGAAGAAAAATGCGTTAAACCACTACGGTAATCCTCTTTTTTCAGGACTTACCGTAGTGGTTCAGCATCTTCTAACTACACAAAAGATATTAACTGATTGAGACTGAAACTGTCTTCAAACAGATGAAAGACATTTATAAAGCCATTAAAGAGCTGTTTAACTATATTGCAAGGATAGTTATGATGAAATCCTATATACAAAGATCTAAAAAAAAGAGGATACACCAAAACGTTGAGTTTTGATACACCCTCCTTTCCCCTTTTACCACATTATTCCCATTCAATTGTCGAAGGCGGCTTGGAACTGATGTCATACACTACGCGATTGACACCCTTCACCTTGTTGATGATCTCATTGGAAACCTTTGCCAAGAATTCATAAGGCAATTGGGCCCAGTCTGCTGTCATGGCATCCGTAGAGGTCACGGCACGCAAGGCCACCGTATTCTCATAGGTGCGCTCGTCACCCATCACACCGACAGAACGGATCGGCAACAGGATGACACCTGCCTGCCAAACTTTGTCATACAATCCCCATTCACGCATCAGAGACATATAGATGTCATCTGCATCCTGAAGGATACGAACCTTCTCCGGCGTGATGTCACCCAAGATACGGATGCCCAGTCCCGGACCGGGGAACGGATGGCGCTTGATCAGGTGCGGCTGCATACCCAACTCGATGCCGACACGACGCACTTCATCTTTGAAAAGCAGACGCAACGGTTCTACCAGTTTCAGATTCATCTCTTTCGGCAGACCGCCTACATTGTGATGACTCTTGATGACTGTACCGGTGATAGACAACGATTCGATCACGTCCGGATAAATCGTACCCTGTCCCAGCCATTTGATATCTTTCAGTTTGCGAGCCTCCTCGTTGAACACATCGATAAAGCCTTTACCGATGATCTTCCGTTTTTTCTCCGGATCTGTCACGCCCGCCAGTTCTCCGTAGAATTTGGCCTTTGCATTGACACCGATCACATTCAGACCCAGATGCTCGTAATCTTTCAATACATTCTCGAACTCATTCTTACGCAACAAACCATGATCCACAAAGATACAGGTCAGATTCTTGCCGATAGCCTTGTTGAGCAACACTGCCGTGACAGAAGAATCGACACCCCCGGAAAGAGCCAGGATGACCTTGTCATCTCCCAGCTTCTCCTTCAATTCGGCCACGGTCGATTCGATGAAGGAGGCCGGATTCCAATCCTTGGCACAACCACAGATGTTCAAGAAGTTATCTAATAACTTGGTTCCGTCAGTCGTATGGAACACTTCCGGGTGGAACTGAACACCCCAAGTCTGTTCACCCTCTACATGATAAGCCGCTTTCTCCACATCCGCCGTACTGGCAATGATACGGAAATTATCAGGGAGCGATGTGATGGTGTCACCATGCGACATCCAAATCTGACTACCCGCTTCAATACCCTTCAACAACGGGTCTGTCGGATCCACATACGACAGGTTGGCACGACCATATTCGCGCGAATTAGCCGGCTCCACATTTCCACCAGAAGTGTAAGCTAAGAATTGAGCCCCATAGCAGATACCCAACAAGGGATATTTACCACGGATCTCACTTAAATCAGCCTTAAATGCGTTTGCGTCGTACACGGAATAGGGGCTGCCTGAAAGGATCACCCCTTTGACATCGGCCGCGTCGTCATGCGGGAACTTATTGTAGGGGACAATCTCGCAATACATGTTCAACTCACGGACACGACGTCCGATAAGCTGTGTCGTCTGCGAGCCAAAATCAAGAATAATAATTTTCTCGTGCATGCAATTTAGGTTATTTATTGTTGATGCAAAAGTAGGAATAATTCCGGCAATAACAAGGGATATGCATGCTTCCTGTCGTAGAAAAAGGAAAAAAGGAGGGATGATCCAACAAAAAAGGCGTATCAAATTTTTTCAATCTGACACACCCTTCGGAGCACGGAACGAGAGGCTCGAACTCCCGACACCTGGTTTTGGAGACCAGTGCTCTACCAACTGAGCTAGTTCCGTA
>JBJECC010000148.1:0-10105 GCA_051870655.1 Parabacteroides sp.
CTGGCAGCTGAGGGTATCAATCTGGAAGTTGGTTTGGCAACAGAAGGCGACGAGACCATCCTGACGGTTGGTAAGACTGGCGTTTCATTCACTCTGGAACCGGTAGAAAAACTTGACAAGCAGGGTTATACTGCTGATATTAAGACGGTAACTTATAAGTTGAAGGCTGAAGACGGTATCTTCTATGGTGACGGCACCAAGAAATATGTGATGTCTAACTATGTGAATGGCAACGTGAAGTATGTCTTGACAGCTGAGGAAAATGCTGCTACAGTCTTTACACTGAAAGAGCAGAACTGTGTGGACGGTACTCACTACTATGCATTGTTGGAGGTTTATCCTTCTGAAGAAAAGGGTGTTTGCGCTTTGTTCAAGGCTGGTGTAGATGACATTACCGCTCAGTTGCGTCAGGAATGCGCATGTGGTTGTGACAATGAGACTCGTACCTCTTCATTTATGCTGACTCCGGATACGACTCCGTTGTATCGTCGTTTGGGTAAGACATTGGAGGCTGATGGATTCAACGACAATGATGTGAATGTTGCCAAGATCTTCCGTATCAATTCAACAGAGAAGGAATATCTGTATGAGGATGCTCAGTCAGTTTACTCAACGGGTAAGGGTATCAACTTCTTGGGTATCGAAGGCAAGGGTGACAACAAGTTGGCTGCCATGACAGTGGATACGGCTTATGTACGTAATAACACAACAATGCCTCAGTATATGTTTGTAATGGGTGCCGTTCGTCACGAAGCTGGTATGATGTGTCCGGAAAACGAAGAACACAACGATCCGGAATACATCGCTAAGTTCGGTGATTGTGGTCATAAGGTTCCGACTCAGGCTTATACAACAGGTCGTTACTTGGTGAACTTCGCTGACTCTGTGGAATTGGCCGACAATAAAAAAGACTATATCTGGAATGTGAAGTACACTCGTCTGGGCTTCGTAGAGGCTAAGCACATCGTTGATACTTTGGTTATCTACCGCAACGGTCAGCCGAGTACAGCATCTGCAGACTCTATCTTCTTGGGTGACAACAAGCACAATAAGGATGGCATCAAGAATGCTGTATTTGCTTTGCGCTTGGTGAACACCGATCCTGCTGACTTCTTGATTGAAACAGAAGGTGATAAGAAGATCCCGAGTGAAAATGAGGGAGCTTGGGTGGCTATCAAGAATGGTGTTCCTGTAGTGGCTGATTATGCTTCTTATGAAGATGCAATCCGTGATGCTGAGATCTTCAACATCGAAACAACTACAGAAGATCCGACTTCCAACGAAGCTGTTGAGGCTGCTGAGGTATCTGTAGTCGCTACAACGGGTGCTGTCATCGTGAAGGGTGCTGCCGGCAAGGTGGTAACTGTTGCCAACATCCTTGGTCAGACAATCGCTAACCAGGTAGCTGCTTCTGACAACATCACAATCGCTGCTCCTGCCGGTGTAGCAGTCGTAACAGTTGACGGTGAGGCTACTAAGGTGATAGTAAAATAAGTGAATTGATATAATCAAATAATTAAATATCCGTGCGATCGGGGGGCAGGCGGGAAGCCGCCCGCCCTTGCGGTCAAGTAGCCTGCGAAGGTGAACATACGGTTCATAATACTAGGAAATAAAAAAGTTCTACTGTCATAGTAGCTTTGTGAAAAGTGAAGACAGACCCCTAAAGGAAGCACCGGCGGTCAGCAAGACTGGCCGGTGCTTTATCAACATTATAGTGATCAATCACGATTACTGCTACCTAAAGGAAGGAGGAACAATCCATGGAGGAAAGGGAACCATCGGGCGTGCGTCTGATCCGATTTTTGGAAGCGCACCGCCAGACGATTCTTCGACGGGAACAGGAGAACGAGGCATCCGTCCACCTCTACGGGGTGGGAGATTACTGGATAGCCCTGGAGCGGTCGGCCTACCAGCTGATGCGACAGTTCCCGCAATGCGAGCTCTATCCGATGCAATTTGCTGACAGTCCGTTTCCGGTCGTGTTGGCGGCCATCACGGACAGGGAGCTGCGCCGTTACGGCCAACGCCACATCTTCCGGCAGGAGGAGCCGGACTACAGGCAGCTGACGGTACCGGCGATGTCTCCAGTACACTATCGGAACTGGCATCGGAATCTGTGTCGGGTATTTAAATAAGGAACGGATATGAATAAAAATGACTTGACCAAGTTGCTGGCGGAACGGACGGGAAAGACGTTCGTGGAGGCCCAGCAGACGATAGAGGAGGTGTTCGGCCTCATGACGGAGTCGTTGGGTCAGGGCGAGAAGGTGGTGCTGACCGGCTTCGGGAGTTTCCGGGTGTGCAGGCAGCACGAGCGTCCGGTGCGCAATCCGCGTACGGGCAAGCCCTACACGCTGGTTCCGCGAGATACGGTCCGCTTCACTGTCGGTGCCCGTCTGTTCGACCGGCTCAATGCAGGCAAGGCGGGAATAGAAAGAAAATCAATATCAAAAAACAATCGATCAAATGAGAAAGCTATGTTGTATGATACTGTTGGGGCTGTGTTGCCAACTGCTGCTGGCGCAGCAGGAACTGACCCGGAGCCACGGCTCTGTGGTGGGTCTGAAGACGAACCTGCCCTATTGGGGAACGGCGACGTTTAACGTCGGTCTGGAGGCACGCCTGGCGAAGCACTGGACCTTTGACGTGGAGGCGGGACTGAACCCCTTCGACGACAAACATGAGGACGGCAGCTACGGACGGACGATGAAGCATGTGCGTGTCCATCCGGAACTGCGCTACTGGTTTTGCGAGAGCTTCTACCGTCACTTCATCGGGCTTCATGTCCCGTTCATCGCCTACAACTTCGCGGACCTGAAGATCCTTGATCTGGAGGGCGAACGGCGTCAGGGCTGGGGCACGGGTGTCGGCCTGAGCTATGGCTACCAATGGCCCCTCTCGAAGCACTGGAGCTTAGAGGGTACGCTGGGAGTCGGCTATCTCTATCTGAACTACGACCATTTCCCCTGTGCGAACTGCGGGAACAAGACGGAGGACAACAAGAAGCATTACGTAGGCCCCACGCAGGCGGCGGTCAATCTGATTTACGCATTCTAAAGGGAAAGAGACATGAAACGGTTTATATATATGGCCGGGCTGGTGGTTTTGACGGGCCTGGCAGCCGGGGCGCAGGAACAGACGATCCGCGTGACGGACAAACACATAGAGAAATCGGGAGATGCGCTGTTGGTGGATATGACGTTGGATCTGAGCGACATCCGGGTGCCATCGGGCCGTTCGGTACAGTATGTGCCGGTCATCCGGCGTGGCGACAGCACCTGTGTACTGCCCGCCCTGATCCTCAACGGACGCAACCGGCAGATCCTGTATGAACGGACGGGACGCACACCGGAGAAGAATGGGGAGTATGCCGTAAGGCGGAAGAACGGTACGCAGCAGAGCTTCGACTACCATACGCGCGTGCCTTATGCAACCTGGATGAGTGATTCCCGATTGGAGATGGCCATCGACGAGTGCGGATGCGGTTGGGATGCCATGAGTTCCCACCGTGACGGGCTGTTTGACATCCGTCTGCAACAGCCGGCTCCGAAGCCGCTGCTGGCCTACATTGCCCCGCAGACGGAGATCAAGAACCGCTCCAAGAGCGGAAGCGCCTTCCTGGACTTTCCAGTAGGCCAGACGACGATCCGCCCGGACTACCGCTCCAACCTGTCCGAACTGGAGAAGATCCGGGAGACGGTGGAGTCGGTACAGCATGATGACTATGCGACGATCCGTGCCGTGACCATCAAGGGGTTCGCCTCTCCGGAGGGCTCTTATGCCAGCAACGAACGGTTGGCGAAGGGGCGTTCACAGGCCCTGGCCGATTACGTGAAGAGCCACTACGGCCTGCAGGGTGTGGAGATGCGCGTTGACTATGAGCCGGAGGACTGGGCCGGACTGGAACAGCGTGTCGCCCAGACGGGACGGAGTGACAAGGAGGCGGTCCTGCGTGTGATCCGCGACGGCTCCATCAGTGATCCGGACCGTCGGGAAGAGGCGTTGAAGCAGCTGAACGGCGGGGATACCTACCGCTATCTGCTGCAGGAGATCTATCCGGCATTGCGCCACTCGGACTATACAGTGGATTATACGATCCGTGCCCTGACCCTGTCGGAGGCGAAGGAGCTGATCTACCGCGACCCGAAGCAGCTCAGCTTAGAGGAGATGTTCCAAGTGGCCCAGAGCTACGAGGCGGGCAGTCCGGAGTTCAAGGAGGTGTTCGAGATAGCCGTCCGCATGTATCCGGACGATCCGGTCTCCAACCTGAACGCGGCCAATTCTGCCTTGCTCGACGGCAAGGTGAAGGCGGCACGCCGCTACTTAGTGAAGACTCCGGACACTCCGCAAAAGCGGTTGGCAGAGGCAGTTGCCACCTGGTTGGACGGAGACACGGAACAGGCCCGTCAGCAGTTGCAGGCCCTCTCTTCCGATCCTGCCGTGGGCCACGAGGCGCAGGCCAATCTGAATCAATTATCAATAAACTAAACTACTTGTATAACCTATTTTAAAACGATTTATGCGATGAATGTAAAAAGTACATTATGGGCACTGGCTTTTGCGTGTGCAGCGGTGTCCTGCTCGGATGACATTGATGCTCCGGCAAATGAGAATCAAGAGAATGGAGGGAATGGTACAGCTACCATGAAAGTGATTGTCTCTACAGATGTAGTGACAAAGGCTTCTGCAGATGCGGAAGAAGGAGATGGTAATGAAGCTGGTACCAAAGAGGAATCCGAAGTAAAGGATTTGACGGTATTCTTGTATGAGGTGAAAACAGTTCCAATTTCAGCTGATTTGACAATCGATGGATCTCAATCCATTGTAGGATCCGGCTTTGCAGAGGTAGATCAGACAACGGCATCGGATCATCCGGATAAACATAGTTGGGAGGCTGTTGTGAATGTAGAGATTAAGGATGGTTTTGGCTCGTGGTCAGGTAAATCATACGCTGTCGTGGCAGTTGCGAACTTAGGAGCAGGTGCCCAAACTTTGATTGGACAAGTAAAAGATAAGACGGTAAAAGACTTGGCTGACTATTTACAGACAGAGATTCAAACAACTTCCGGTTTCGTCATGTCAACTCATCAGATGAATGATGGTCAGCACAATTCAATCATCACTTTCCCGGCGGCAGATCAAACACAGACTGTTCCAGAAGTGGAAGTGTTTGTTGAGCGTTTGGCTGCTAAGGTACGGATTAACAAGGCCTCATCTGTGACAGATTATACTTATACATTGTCTAATGGAGATCAAGTTGCATTGAATAATGCAGTTGTCGTTAACCAGTTGAGTTCCGGCTCTTATCTGTTGAAACGGGTGAATACAGTGACAGAGTCTGACTTAGCTGAAGAATTGAGCTCAACTGATGCTACAGGGGATGTTCTGTTGGGGAATGAGATGTATAAGGATGAGACAGCAAACTGGGTCATCGATCCGTGGACACGTTCGAAAACAGATGTTACTAATTTGCCTAATGGACTGACTTATGACAATTATATCATTCGGAAGGATGGTGAGAAGAGATTGGGTAACGCTGAGTTGTGGAAAAATCTAACTGGCTCTAAAGACTTGACAGATACAGAAGATCCCATCCACTTGGCATATATCCGTGAGAATACCACGATGACTGCCCAACAGTTGAACGGCTTCTCAACAGGTGTGATGTTCAAGGCAACTTATACACCTAAATACGTTTCTGTGATTGCAGACGATGGTAAGTCCGTTGATTCCGATGGTACACTTGGTGAGAGTGGTACATTCTATACATACGAACAGGCCAAGTTTGGAAGTTTGGAGGCCATTTTTGCTTATACATTGGCTAAGCAAGTTGATGGAGAAAGTTCTTCTACAGATTATCTGTTGTATGATTCATTCGAAGATGGAATTACGGTGAAAGCTTTCAGAGAGTCTAAAACCTACACAGAGAATCGTGTGGCTGATCCGTTCGGATATATTAAGTATTTACGTGATGCAGTTGAGGAAGAAAATGCTTCTGATAATACACAGTTGTTCTCTTTCACTACTTACATGAGTGAAGAATCTCTTCCTGAATCTGTTAAGGAATATAAGGGTGGCGAATGCTACTATTTCTATTGGATCCGTCATGAGAACAATGATAAATACAACAAGGTGGGTCCGATGGAGTTTGCCATCGTTCGTAACAACATCTATGATCTGACTGTTACCGGTATTTCCGGTTTGGGTGAGGCAGGTGCTGATGTCCCCAATGAGACTGTACTGGACGAGGATGAGACAGCGAAGATGACTGTTACTGTGAAGGTGAAGAACTGGGTGATCCGCGAGAACAATAGTATCATACTTTAATTGCTTCTCAATAGGTCTCATTCGGTAATGGGTGAGACCCCACCACCGGGACCCACTATAAGTTGCCGGTCCCGGTGGCTCCTTTTATCAATTGTCTTTGCTCCGAGGGCGAAGAGAATGCAAACATTAATAGAATATCGTATGAACAGACTGACAAAAATATTGACAAGTTCGATAGGTGCGCTGATGCTGACGGCCTTTGCGGGATGTGACTATATCCACGACGACTCGCTTCCCCGATGTGAGTACCGCCTGCATTTTGTGTACGATTATAACATGAAGTTTGCCGATGCCTTTCAGCAGGAGGTGAACAAGGCCGCTTTATTCATTTGCGACGCGCAGGGGAAATTCATTACGCGACGTGACATAGAAGGCTCGGAGTTGAAGGCAAACAGTGTCATCATGGACTTGGAGCCGGGCCGTTATCAGGTGCTGACCTGGGCAGGACTCGCCTCTGACTCCTATAGCTGGCCCGATCTGACACCGGGCAGCTCCACCCTGCAGGAGATCCAGGTAAAGACACTCCGTGAGGCAGACGGCTCTCAACCGAACGAGCTGACTCCGCTCTGGCACTCGCTCGATGAGCTGCAGGTGGTGGGAGACACGCATGAGGATAAGACCATCTCCTTGGCAAAGAACACCAACAAGCTGCGTCTCGTGCTCCAGGATACGGACGGCAACTGCATGGATGTGCGGGACTTCACCTTCGAGATCCGTGCCGACAACGGCTTTATGGACTATGACAACTCCCTGTTGGCTGACACGGAGATCTCCTACCAGCCCTATTTCACGCAGAACGTGAACATTGCCGAGGGCGACAGCCTGATGGGCAAGCCGCTGATGCAGACCGTGGCAGTGGCCGAACTGAACACCATGCGGCTGATGGACAAGAAGAACTACCGCCTGATTGTGCGCCACAATGACTGGGAGAAGGATGTGATCAACGTGAATCTCTGCAACTATCTGCTTCTGACACAGATGGAGGGACATGACATCTCCGCTCAGGAGTATCTGGACCGGCAGGATGAATATTCCATTGTCTTCTTCCTCACACCGACCTATTGTCCCGACTGTCCGCCGGTCAAACCGGATGAGCCTGACGAACCTGTGGAACCGGAAGATCCAGACAATCCTGACAATCCGGATGAACCGGAAAACCCCGATACACCGGACAATCCGAATCCTGACGAGCCTGATATCCCGGAGCCGGAAGTGCCGATTGTGGCCTACAGCTGCTTCAAGGTGCAGGTGAAGGACTGGGTGATTCGTATCAATAACGGAGAATTATAAAAAGGAGGAGACTATGAGACACTTATTACATCCTGTGGGAACGAAAGCGGTGGCGTGCATGCTGCTGCTCTCGTCCTTTTTCTGTTTTTCCTGCTCGTCGGAGGAGGATCCGGTCGTGCCGGAAGTCCCCGAAGTGCAGTATGCCCAAGTGACCATCTCCCTCGGTACAGCCGACAATGCCACTCCGACCTTTACGAAGGCGGAGACTGGAGATGTCCATGATATTGTGGATGACAATGCAGCGGATGAGGTTTATGAACGTCGTATCGATAATTGGTGGGTAGTGATTCTTGACCAGCAGAACAAGGTCTATCGTGTACTTTCCAATACAAAAAATGACACATGGGAAGCTACATCCAATACAGACGATAATGAACATCAAGTCGGGGTTGACTTGGTGATCGGCGAGACCTATTCGTTCTATGCGTTTGCCAATTTATATAATGTGACAGAAGGTAATACGCTTGTGCAAGAAATAAACAATTTGAATGCTAATAGCAATTTCTCGGAATTCCGCAAGACGGCTGTTTCCTTGTTGGAGTTAGCTCAATACTCAACGGTAGAGAATGGCAAATCCATTCCGATGAGTAGTTATGTGGGCACGAAAACTGTGGATGCAGACCCCAGTCAAAATAAAGTGACATTGGAATTGATTCGTCTGTTAGGCAAAGTCAGTTTGGAAATTACGAACGCTACGGGTTCTGACGTGACTGTAAACAAACTGACGATGGGTAAATTCCGTACCTCAGGCAGTATTTATCTGTTCCCGTATGATGCAATCGACAGCGATCCTCAGAAGCCTAATCTGTTGGTGAAGAAGAATGAGGAATCCTTATTGAATCCGTCATTCCCTGAGACTGGTGTATCATCTGATTGGGCATATGTGCCTCAAACAACTTTAACCATTCCGAAATCTGCTGACGATGAACAGAATAAACAGACGATTTCTTTTTATATAAATGAAACGTCACAGGCTGATCAAGGCAATAATGGTGAGGATATGAAAGTCTCAATGGATATTACGGGAGAGGGTATTGAGCGGGATAATTCTCCGAAGAGTACCCAGTTCTTCTTTATCCGTCGCAACGATTGGATCAAAGTTCCACTTCTTATTTCCAATGCAGAAACGGAAATCTCTTGTTCACAGCAACACATGCCTATTGGCGGTATTCCCGACACAGTGACATTCAATTCGGGTTTGACAATCAACAATCGTACACTCACCACAGATCATGCCGGAGAGATTACGATTTCATATAAACTCAAAAGTATCAATAATCAAAATGACTGGCAGTTACAATACTATACGGAAGGAAGTGCGACGACTGCCACCTCCCAATATTGCTATGCAGTCAAGGAAAGTGATGATGCAACCACTCCGTTCCTGTTAGAACCGGATGACGCAGAGAAAGATCAGTTGTCTTGGTGGTTGGATTCGGCCACAAAACCCTCTTACGGTTTTGTGTTGAAGCGGGGGACTGAGGTAAACACGGGTTCTTTCACGGTGACAGCACAAGAGCTTTCCTATCAGGGAGAGGCAAAGATCAAACTGAATTTGGTCGCTAGAAGGACAACAACGGGTGGTCAGACCCAAACGATTGTTCTGCCCTATACATTGACAATTACAAACGGTAAAGAACCGAAAGGAGGTAACTTATGAAAAATTCTATCTTAATTCGAAAACTCACGTGGACATTGTCTCTCCTCTTTATTCTGGGTAGTTGGAATATGGTTTGGGGGCAATGGCCTAATACAATCAATCAGAGTTCAGCGAAAAAATACACTTTGCAAAATCCCAATTCAGAGATCAAAGGGAATGCTATTCATATCATTTATGCGCAAGTGAATGAACCCAAATCAATCATGTTTCAGGAGTATAATGCAGAGAATCTGGATGGATTTATTCACTGGTATTTAGAGGAAGACCAATCGAATGCAACCGTTAATTGGCAACAACGGCCATCGAATGGTTATACATTTGCAAATGGTTTGGCATGGATGCGAAATGAGGATGGAGTACCACCTGAAAATGCTTGTTCTGTAAATTTTTCAGCTACAAATACAGGTGTATATCGACTGATCTGTGAAGCAAGTGCATCTAATCGATCCTCTGTTTCGGGTAACACAATAACTGTCCCTCCAATTTCCGTGAAGGCTGTTTATGAGATCCATGTAATTAATAGTGCTCGTTTAACTAATTCATCCCCATTTTCAGGGAATGATCTGAGTGCGCCTGCTCTTGAAAATCCAGACAATTATTTTATTGAATATTTTGAAGTTCATACACCTAATAATGGAACTACGAATTTTCGATTGAACGAATTGCTGTCTAATTATTATATCCCTAATCGAACGAGTATAGTGCCCCCTACCCAGGTACGCTGGAGACAATATACGGAGAATGGTGTATTGTTCAATACGGTGGTTACACCTAATAGTAATATTACATCTTTTACATTCAGTGAGTCTGTAAAAAAACAAATCT
>JBJECC010000149.1:0-10026 GCA_051870655.1 Parabacteroides sp.
ACTCCCGACACCTGGTTTTGGAGACCAGTGCTCTACCAACTGAGCTAGTTCCGTATTGCGCTGCAAAGGTAAACATTTATTCCGAAACTACAACTGTTTCTCCAATTTTTTTGTATGTTTGTTCCGAATTAGATCTACAAATAACTAGTTATCATGGACACAAAACTTGAAATGAACCCCAATGTATTGGTGGATTTCCTACAAAAACCTACATCTGAATTTCAAAAGCAGGATATCATCCGCTTCATCCGCGAGAAGAGTATCCGAATGGTCAACTTCATGTATCCGGCAGGAGACGGACGATTGAAGACGCTCAATTTCGTGATCAACAGCTTGGACTATCTGGAATCGATCCTCACATGTGGCGAACGGGTCGATGGATCCAGCCTGTTCTCTTTTATCGAAGCGGGCAGTAGCGACCTGTATGTGCTGCCCCGTTTCCGGACTGCGTTCCTGGATCCGTTTGCTGAAATTCCTACGCTGACGATGCTTTGTTCCTTTTTCAACAAGGACGGGGAACCGTTGGCCAGTGCTCCGGAACATACCTTACAGAAGGCGTGTCAGGCCTTCCGGGAGGTGACAGGACTGGAGTTTGAAGCAATGGGTGAATTGGAGTATTACGTGATTGCCCCTGACCAAGGGCTGTTTCCGGCCACTGACCAACGAGGATATCATGAATCCGGCCCCTACGCCAAGTTCAACCAATTCCGGACCACCTGCATGCAGTATATTGCCCAGACAGGCGGACAAATCAAATATGGTCATTCGGAAGTGGGTAACTTCACACAAGAGGGTTTGATTTACGAACAGAACGAGATTGAGTTTTTGCCTACCCGCGCAGAGGAGGCTGCGGACCAGCTGATGATCGCCAAATGGGTCATCCGGAATCTGGCTCTCCGCTATGAATACAACATCACCTTTGCTCCGAAAATCACGGTGGGAAAAGCAGGTTCGGGTCTGCACATCCACATGCGCCTCATGAAAGAGGGGAAAAACCAGATGTTGAAGGATGGAAAACTGTCTGACACAGCTCGCAAAGCCATTGCCGGTATGATGGAGTTGGCACCTTCCATTACCGCCTTTGGCAATACGAACCCCACCTCCTACTTCCGGTTGGTTCCGCATCAGGAGGCACCGACCAATATCTGCTGGGGCGACCGGAACCGTTCGGTCTTGGTGCGTGTGCCGCTCGGTTGGTCCAGCCAGACGGATATGTCGGCCATTGCCAACCCCTTGGAGACACCCAAACACTACGACACAACTCAGAAACAGACGGTAGAGATGCGTTCACCCGACGGGTCAGCCGACCTGTATCAGCTGTTGGCCGGATTGGCCGTAGCGTGCCGCCATGGATTTGAAATGGAACAGGCTTTGGAAGTGGCAGAAAAGACCTACGTGAATGTCAATATCCATCAATCGGAAAATCAGGAGAAGCTGAAAGATCTGAAACAGTTGCCGGACAGTTGTGTGGCTTCGGCTGCCTGCTTGCAGCAACAACGGGCGATCTATGAAAAGTACGGGGTGTTCAGTGAGGCGATGATTGACGGCATCATCCGGAAACTGGAGGCCTATAACGATACGGATCTACGCAAACAGGTTGAAAAGGATCCGGAGGCGCTCAAGCAACTGGTGGCCCGCTATTTCCACTGCGGATGATCACAACAGGCCCAACGTCTCGAACATAGTCCTATAGACAGCCGCCTTCTCCAACAGCGGCTTAGGATACGCTCTCGAAGAGGAGGGCATTCGAAACAGTTTGAATGCCCTTCCTTCTAAATCAAAGGGTTGGAATGAGCCCACGGCAGGTTCTTGCATGGGCGGCAAGACGGAAAGCAACGTATCCATCGCCTTTTGTCCCGTGACGACAAGGGCCTGACACTCCGGAATACGGGCCAATACGGCTACCGGATCCATGGGCTTGACCACTTGCAAAAACTTGTCAGAAGCATTGCCATTGAGACGAACCACCTCCATAGCAGTATCCCCAATGCCTATCTTCTTTTCCTGACAAAAGGCTTGCGCCTTCTCTAAGCTGAACCTCTTCGGAGTCTCCAAAAAGTAATTGACATCATCGTAGAACAGGCTTCCTAAAATCCGCCACATATCATTCTGGATATTCGGATAATAGAAATCCATGGACCAACGCGCTTTAGGCGGCGGGAAACTGCCCAACATCAACAGCCGGGTACCCTCCGGCAGATAAAAGCCCCACGGATGTTGTTCTACGACACGTTCCATCATGCTTTCTCCTTGTTCTTTTTCAGCTCTTTCTTCTGATCCTCCTTGGCAAGCAACACCACATGATAGACGAAATCGACGATCCATTGTTCAGAGAAGCCCAAAGCCTGTGAATATTTCCGGACGCTCCAAGCTGCCTTCTGCACACTGACATCATCCCATTCCGAACGGGTCAACACCTCATGAATGGTCTTGGTGGTCTGGGCATACAGCAGTTTCTTCACAAGCATGGAGAAACGGAATTTCCACTGCATCAGATTGCCCATCAACGAGAACAAATCATTGCAGAAGCCCTGGAACATGAAGAAATAGCCTTTGATGTCATTTTGGTTGCGGCAGTTCTTCTTGACAGAAGAGTCCATTTCCTTGAAGAAATACTCCTCCAGCCCATAATCCTGCATCAACACCTTGCGTACACGTGCTTTCTCGGCCACACCCAATTTATTATTCTGAGTCGGTATTTTCAGCATCCGCTTGAACAAAGCCATATCAGCCAAAATGTTCAGGTTGGTAATTCCCAAGTTAACGGCCATAACCGCCTGATAATAGACACGGATCAAAGAGACAAATTCCTCGACGGAACCTTTGACTTGCTCCTCCTCTACCGGTTTGTTCCGATGAAATAGTTTAGATAAAAATCCCATTGCGTTTGTATATTGTAAATTATCGTTGCAAAGATATATATTTATTTCTGACTCTCATACGCACGCAACGCCTCTTTCACCGAACCGTGCAGCAAGAGCAGCTGTTTGGCAGTCTCATACTCCAAATGCAGTTCATCCATGAGCATCCGGGTACCCCGATCCACCAGTTTCTGATTGGTCAGCTGCATGTTCACCATCCGGTTGCCTTTCACACGTCCCAATTGAATCATGGTAGCCGTAGAAATCATGTTGAGAATCATCTTCTGTGCCGTACCGCTTTTCATGCGCGTACTGCCGGTGACAAACTCCGGTCCCACGACCGGTTCAATCGCAATGTCCGCTTCAGAGGCCATCGGTGAATTGGGATTGCAGGAGATAGCGGCAGTCAGGATACCACGGGCACGGGCTTCCCGCAAAGCTCCGATCACGTAAGGGGTCGTTCCCGAAGCAGCTATGCCCACCACCGTATCCAACGGATTGATTCCTTTATCTTCCAACTCCTTCCATCCCTTATTGACATCATCCTCGGCTGCCTCTACCGGATTGCGCAAGGCGGTATCTCCACCGGCAATCAAACCAATCACAAAAGTATTGGGCATCCCGAAGGTAGGCGGAATCTCCGAGGCATCCAACACACCTAAACGCCCGCTGGTGCCAGCCCCCATATAGAAGAGACGGCCACCCTGCTTCATCCGTTCCACAATACCTGTAACCAATTGCTCAATCTGCGGAATCGTCTTCTGAACCGCCAAAGCCACTTTTTGATCTTCCCGATTGATTTCCTCCAACAATTCACGGACAGATTGCTGTTCCAAATTATGATAGAGAGACTCGGATTCTGTTACTTTCTGAAAAGACATACTGAATGATATTTTTAACGATGATATGAAATAAGTCCGACCATAGGTGTCTGCTCGATATGTCCGACTGTCAAATGCAGGGACTCAGCCGAAGCCACCAAGACCTCCTTATAATAATAGGCAATTGAACCGATGAAATGGATCGGCAAATGGGCAGATGCCGGATATTGCATGACATTGCGCTCAAAAAAACGACAAAAGCTGTTCCAAACCAATTGATAGATGGAGGGTTCAGACAGGTTTTCCGCCAAAAAACGAGAGAGAGAGGCCAGGAAACGGTTGGGGAAAGGCTTTTTATACACACGATCCAATATGTCGGAAGGCGTCAGTTGAAACTGCTGCATGAACTTCCGGCACAAAGGTTCCGGCAACTGATGTTTCAGACAATCCCCCACCAAGAGCTTACCCAAGACAGCCCCACTGCCTTCATCTCCCAATATGAAACCCAAAGGTGACACCTGTTGAGCTACCTGTCGGCCATCATAATAACAGGAGTTGGAACCTGTACCCAAAATACAGGCTATTCCCGGTTTCTGCTGACACAAAGCACGGGCGGCTCCCAACAAATCGCTGTTAACCTCCACAGAGACCGGAAGAAATCGTTGTATGGCCTGTTCGACAATCCGGTTCTTTTCCGGGAATGCACATCCGGCTCCATAGAAATGGACCGCCTCGACCGATCGACCGTTCAAAAAGGGAATTACCTGCGCGGAGACAATCTGGGCAATTTCCTCCTCTGTCTGAAAAAAAGGATTCGTACCTGCCGTAAACAAATGATCTACAAAGGCTGACTGTTCACTCAAACACCATTCCGTCTTTGTAGATCCGCTATCCACTATCAGTTTCATAATTATTCAATTACTCCCAATTCCCGAAACCAGTCTTCGGCACGATCCGGCCATTCATTTACAGCCTCTCCCGTATCGCGCAGTCCGTAACCATGTCCTCCTCTGCTATACAAATGCAACCAGGCCGGTACACCCGCCTCCTTCAAAGCATAATAGTAAAAAAGACTGCTATTGATATAGGATTTGTCATCTTCTGCCTGAATCATCAATGTGGGTGGTGTCTCTTGTGTGATCTTCAACTCACTGGCCACCTGGAAATTTCCGGCATCCAAATAGGCGGGATAGACCAACAGACAGAAGTCCGGACGACAACTGACCTGATCCACGTCATCCAAGGCAGGATAATGGCGTTGCTGGAAATTGTTAGACAGCACAGCCGATAGATGTGCGCCAGCTGAGAACCCCATCACACCGACACGCTCCGGATCAATATTCAAAGTAGAGGCATGTGCTCTCACATAGCTGACCGCCCGTTGCAAATCCTGCAAGGGAGCTTCATAGCGGGGCTGCCCTTCCCGAGCCGGGACACGATACTTCAACAAGACAGCAGTAATACCCAGATTATTCAACCATTCACAGACTTCATCACCCTCCAGATCATAGGCTAAAATACGATAGCCGCCTCCAGGGCACACCACGACAGCCGAACCCATAGCCACCTCCTCCGGTGCTTCGTAAATGGTAATCGTCGGTTCACTCACATCCGTGACACGCAAAACCGTTTCTCCTCCCACCTTACTGCCGGCACGATCCGCTTTCTCAACCAACGTCGTAGTCTCACCCGGTGCCCCCTTGGGAAACAACACAATAGGGGCATCTTGAGCCTTCATGATATGCATAAAACCAAGTCCTATAAAAAGAAGCAAAAACAATCTATCAATCATATACTGATATTTAATCCTTTTGAGCGCCCAAAGGTAATAAAGATTGTTCAAAACATACGGGGGAGCTGTTGATTTTTTAGCAAACCGATTATCCTTTATAAAAGGACAGATTGGTTCCGTACAACCCTACTTAAGACACTGATCCCGACTTGGACATACCCCCAATGATCACCACGCAGAAAAAATGCCGGCAGAGGTCCTTCCACCCATAACCACTGCCGACATCAATCTAAAATAAGGATGTTATAATGTGACTCCGTTGCTACCACCTTGGTTTCGAACGATCCAAGGCAATACGCAAAAACTTATTTCCAATGGAATATCATACTCGTCATCTTTTCCGGGTGTAATTTCCGGACTTCCTGAGCCCAAACTACTGATACCACTTACCATCAAACGATAGATATTATTACGAACAATCGCAAACTCCATCACTCCCATTTTGGGACTATTGTTATCAAGATGGCGAATCCAATAATTGTAATAACAATAGAAATTATCATCCTCCCTTTTAAAACGTTTGATACCCCATGCTGCCAAATCACTGTCAGATGAATCTGCAGTCAAACCGGTATTAGCAACATCTACCTTGGTTTTCAATGCATCCCAACTGTCAAAGAATGTATAGTTTGCATAGAACAATGTATTGCTATTTGTACTGAGGACTTCTTCTTCATTCGCAGTAACAATTTTCGTAGGCATCACTTTTGCACGAAAATGAACTCCTGTGGAATAGGCATTTTTCTGTGCTGTCTGGTACATACAGTTTTCCAAACAATAAAAATAAGAAAAAGTCCCCGTGTTAATTTGTTTCCACGTACCTCTGTTACCCCCTAACGGATAAGCATAATAACCATCCGGATTACGAAATCCATCTGCCCCTTCAACCGTCTTCTTCAAAAAATAGGGATCCACTACATATCCGTCTGAAGCTGTCACCTCACCAAAATTAGTTGGAATCGTTGTCGGAATGTTAGAAGGGAAACTTGAAAAATTTGCCACATGGCGATGACGATAAAACTTACGAGCCAAATTAATCGGATAATAATCAGACAAAACTATCTTTGCATACGTTGAATCATTGGGTTTCCTCAAAGGAAAGGAATCGTCAGTACGTCCTACCAATACTTTCGCTACTACTCGTTCGAGTAATAATTTGACATGAGGAGGTTCTGCAGTCGTCAAATTCTTATGTAGTTGAACATTGCGGTTCTTGTTCTTATATTCAGACCCATATAAACCACTATTGTCAGCACGAGTAGTCATAATAAAACCTCTATCGGTATTCAAATTAACCCAACCATCCATATAGTTGGACTCATCAATAGCACTCAAAAACTCAGTCTCGTTTTGGGGTTGTCCGTAATTGGCATTTGCTATCGCATAAATATTATACACCCCCTCTTCATCTACTTTCAACTTCTTCGTTTCATAACAAACTTGATGATCACTCTGTACAGAAGATACATTTTCAGTTGAAGAGACCTCACCGGAGGCAATTGGACTACCTTGTTTCAAATCCAAATTATACAATGTAAAGGATTGACGAAAAATCCCAGAAACCGCATCAAAAAGATAAACGGTTACATTATGTACCCTATACTCATCCACACTACCAGTATCATATATACCGGAAGTTTCTGTCGTTTCGCTCACTTTAGTCAATGAAGATGTATTATTAGGGACTATTAGTTCAAAGACAACATTCCCGTCAGGATCATCTTTACCCACCTCCGATGTTCCAGCAGGAACGTCGTCATTAATGCAACTGCATAATCCCCCAAATATGGAGAGCAGCAACATACTCTTCGCTAAGCTAAAATTCATACACATAGTATTTATAGATTGTTACTAAATTGATAATAGTTAGTTATTTTTCTCCTTGTTGATACTCAAAGAAAACTTTCAGATTATACGCGGCTTCTTCTGATCCATCCGCCTTCGCAGATTTCAACAAACGAATGCCTTCATAATAATTACCCACTAATAGTTCATATGCACCACGACAATTCTTATATGCAACCGTATCATGCAATGCCATGCGCAAATAATATTCAGCTTGCTTAACTTGCCCCCGTTCTATCGCGGCAGAAGCTGCATTCAAATTGGCAACCGGATTTGCAGGATATACTTGTACAGAAATATCTATCACTTTATAAAACTTTTCAGGATCGGCTTTATAGCTCATTGCTACCATATATAATTCACGGATAGAGAGTATTTGTGGATTGATATTAGCCATAACACGTGCCTCATCAATGTCAAAACTCAATTCTTTCTGATTCCGTGCATCCATTGCATCACTTTCAGGGGCTGTATAGATACCTTTCAACTGCAATGTCTTATGTACAGGAACTGAAGTAATCGAAGGAGACTGGACGGGTTGAAACATAGGAGGAACAGGTGTTTGCTCTGCAGGATTCAACAAGGTAAACTCCTCGCTCTTCACATCCCCAGAACCATCTAAATAACGTTTTTGCAGAACTAATTCGGCATTCGTCATCCATGATTCACGAATAATTGCATAACGATAATCTATTCGACTAGGTTTGTTATCTTCTACCTCGTAAACATGATATATAGATACAGGTTTAAGGCCTCTACGCATTTCAATGGCCTGTACTCGTTCATACAATCGCTGACGCTTCTTACCATTCAATACCACAGGCAACAATTTCTTTTCCTGATTTTCCAAACGGACAATTGGAATCAATTCAACACTACCTCGGGAATCCATATTAGTAACAGTCACGGTCAACTCCATTGAGAAGACAACGGAATCTCCTACAGATTTCAACAAACATTGTTTTAAATCTGTATGTATTTCTTGTCCCGACATCCAATGCCCGACAAACAAGACCAAGAGTAATAAAAAGAACCTATCTTTCATCATCTATCATGTTATTGAATAAAATACACTATAGAAACACCTATTTGTGTCGGTCCAACATAACTATTTTCTGACTTCTTCATCCAAAAGCCCTCTTTTTCAGGAGTGAATTTATCTGAATTAAAACGAGCATATCCAACACCTCCATGTAATTCCAAGTTCCATAAAGGACCCAGCATCCATTGGTAACCGACAGATAGACCTCCACCACCCACCTTACCTTGATAACGATAATCTGTAGCGATACCACCCCAGTTATACCATCCATAAAACACATGAACTCCCACAAAGACTCCCATAAAAGCATCTTCAAAGTATCGTCTCACCTCCGGCATAAATAATAGTTGTTTCATCTTCTTATTATCACCATAGATCCACGGATTATAGTTGACCGAAATACCTGTTGTATAAAGATCTGCCACATGAAATTCCGCACCAACATTCAATGTAGCCGTCAAATCATACAACATATTGCTTTTAACTGCAAACTGCTGGGCTTGTATCTTTGTACAAAAGCTCAACAATCCACAGATGCTTATAATCATATATATGTAAAACCGATATTTCATGAATATCAAAATTTATATAACAGGACAAAGATATGATGTAATTCACTGCCTAAAGTTTCAAAAAGTACATATTAGGTTTCAAAATCACACTCATCTCATTCAATAGGTTTCAAAATCACATTCTTATAATACTCGGTAGGTGTCATTCCAGTCCGTTGACGAAAATGTCTCAAGGCGGTTACTTTGGATTTAAATCCGACCTCATAAAACAATCCTTGAAAACTCAGATGATGGTTTTGTGGCAAAAACTCTATAAAGGCATTAATCCGATATTCACATATATAAGATTGAAAACTAGTATAACCGTGAGCATGTATCAAGCGAGACAACTTAGTTCTGTTTGAACAAAGTAGACGGGCCAACTTTATAATGGTTAAATCGGGATTTCTCCACAATTCCTCTTTTCTCATTTTGTCATCCAACAATGACCACAACATAGAATCGGCTATATGGACTCTGGTTTCTTGTATATTCTCCTCTCTGATTATTTGTGTTTTCATAGAATAGCTATCTCTTCTCCAGTAGATTCCCCGAACTGAAGGTTGATGTCATTGATATGTTACCCCTATTATATATAAAGAAAGCGTGGGAATCTTTGCTGCCACTCGTCCCACGATTCGAGGCCTTCGCATTGCCCAACACAGTAAACGAGTAACGGAGAAGCCCACGCTATATAATAAACATCTATTGCGCCCTTCTGTTTCCAGAAAGGCGCAGAAAGACTGTTATTATAATCCCGCAGACATCTACTGTTGCCTTGCCTCGACTGTGTTTTCAAAAGTTGCGAAGTTTCGAATCGTCAAGCACAAAACGTCAGAAAACGTCCTTCCAAACATATAATATCCCCCAGTAGCCCATGGCTTCTCTGAGAGCGTACAAATATATCAATTATTTTCAAACCAAAGAAAGAAACATGATTTTATTAAAAGATTCTCAGAACATACGGAAGACAGAAGGAATCTTGGCAAATATGTATAGGACAATCCGACAGGTCTCCTGTACAGAAGTAAAAAGCAGTAATAGCTGAAAATAGGTACAAAAAAAAGGGAACCTCATTGCTGAGATTCCCTTCTCCTTGAAAAATGGCGGCTAC
>JBJECC010000150.1:0-9574 GCA_051870655.1 Parabacteroides sp.
CCGCCGTTTTTCAAGGAGAAGGGAATCTCAGCAATGAGGTTCCCTTTTTTCTTTTTTATCTCTAACATGGCGTGACGTGATGAAAATGAATGCTATCTTTGCCTACTCATTAATTGACTATTGAATTATGTTTTCAGGAATCATTGAAGAAACGGCGAAAGTTGTCGCTATTGAACATGAACAGGATAATATCCACATCACGATGGAGTGTTCGTTTGTGGACGAGTTGAAGATTGACCAGAGTGTAGCTCACAATGGGGTTTGTTTGACAGTGGTCCGTAAAGAGGGAAATACATTTACGACAACTGCTATGCGTGAGACGCTTGAACGTTCTAATTTAGGGCTGCTTAAACCCGGCTCATTGGTCAATCTGGAGCGTAGCATGTTGATGAACGGCCGGCTGGATGGACACATTGTACAGGGACATGTGGATCAGACTGCGGTGTGTACCCAGGTAGAGGACGCCAATGGTAGCTGGTATTATACGTTCGAATATACTTTGAATCCGGAGATGGCAAAACAGGGATATGTAACCGTCGAGAAGGGGTCTGTCTGCGTGAACGGAGTCAGCTTGACAGTCTGCAATTCGCAAGCCAATTCATTCCAGGTAGCCATTATTCCCTACACACATGAACATACTAATTTCTGTCAGATTGAGAAGGGAACGGTTGTCAATATCGAATTTGATATTGTAGGCAAGTATATCAGCCGTATGATGCAGTTCCGGTAAAGGAACTGCCTTCTCACGGTTTGTATTTGGCTTGTGTCAGGAGTGTTTGTGCATCGTGTTGTTGCATCAATTGGACGACTGTATATCCGGTGGTCTGCATATAGCGGTTCACAATCTGCCAACCGATCCACTTGCCTAAACAGCCGGGGGCGTCATTGGCCATGAATTGGCTGGGCGCCTCTTCAAAATAGAGATTGGTGGTTGTGATGTCCGGTGTATAGAGCTGTTTCCGTTCCACAATGGTTTGCCATAATTTGGCCTCATTGGACTGTAACCAGTTCAATTGTTCCGGTGTGTAGCCTAACAGAGTATCCGGTTTGACCTCCGGCAGTGCGTGGGCCAGTATGTACAAGAGTTTTCCCTCATAGACCATCCGATCAAGCAATACATTCTCTTTCCCTTCGAACGGAAATTCCGCCATCAGCCATCCTGTCAGATAATCGGGCACTACATGGTTCCGTTGCATTTTCTGCATTTGATAATCGTAAAAGAATTCTTGGTAGAGCGGATAATCTTGCCCTAAATATTTGTCGATGGAGATCGAAAGCAGGCTGTCCGTCACCAATACATTCTGGTTGAATCCGGAGACATGCATATAGCAGGTGGGTATGGTTCTGTCCGGGAAAATTCGTTGCAAATAGGCGAACCCTTCCCCCAACTGTTGTTGAAGCTCCTGGATCGAGGCATAGCGGGAGACCGCATCCATATAGAGTTTGCGCAGGGTCGGTTCTGCATAATAGTGTTTCAACTTCTCTTGATAGCCGGGTTCGCTACTGGAGGGTAAATTGAACAGGCTCTTGCCTAACACGTCCAGCATCGGGCGGTAATCGGCTTGTAGCTGATGATAAGCGAGACTGTCGTCCGTCTGTAACCAATGGAGGAGTGCTTCGTCAAAACGATGAATCTGTATGGGGTCGGCTTGTGTCTGTGCAGGAACCCTATTCTGCCCTTGGCAACTGCTGAGCAGACTGACACAACAGAGTAATACAAATGGTTTTCTGAATATGCTCATGATCGGATAATTTGCTTCTTGATACAACGGTTGAAGGATGAAAATATTGCCCGGAGGCTACATTGAACTAATTTAACACGCACAAGCGGCTTCTGGCATACACTTTGTACTATCAGCACAGGTAAAAATAGGAGGTATTATTATGGGAGCAGCTGGTAACAAGAAGCCCAAAAAGCCGGGTAAGAAAAACGGACCTTCTTATATGGAGGACGAAAATACCCATGAAGTTCCTTTGAAGAATAATAAAAAGAAACTCCATTAAGAAAAACGGAGGGGAGAAACTGAATTGTCTTTCCCCTCCTTTTTTTATTTACGTATCAAGACCGTGATTTTGAGAGCCAAATCAAAGAATACCATTTTGGCATTGACATTTTGCGTGATTTCCACTTCGGCCCGGCTGAGTTCATCCATCAGTCCGATCACGTTCCGTTCGTTGACATACGGGGCAAACTTGATCGAGAAGGAGGACTCTGCATGGTTCATGTAGGTCATCTCCGGGGCTTGGAAACGGTAGATGAAATTCTCACGGATCAAATGCTGGCAATATGACAGAAAGTTTTTTTGCCGTTCCCGGCCGATGCCTGCCAATGTGTCTGCCACCGCTTTCATCTCTTTGACATTCCGGGCCCATGAGTTGCGCATCATGCTTTTGAACATCTCCAGATAAAATTGGTTCTCTTCGTCAAGACTGATTGTGTCTGCCGCTTTCAGAAAACTACCCTGGGACAGATGGGCCACCTGTGCCGCATCCTCTTTGGAAAGCCCGTAGGTAGCCACGAGTGCCTGTGTCATGGCCTCTTCCTGGATGGGACCGACCGGAATCCGCTGGGCACGCGACAGGATAGTTCCCAAAATCAGTTCCGGAGCCTCTGACACCAACAGCATCACGGTTTTTGCGGGTGGCTCTTCAATGATCTTCAACAGCTTGTTGGCACACACCGGATGTAGTTTTTCGGGCAACCACACAAGCAGAATGCGATATTCCGCTTCGTAGATCTTCAAGGTCATCTTATGGATGATCTCTTCACTTTCACGTGAGTAGATCAAGGCTTGCGAGTTGCCTGCATCCATGCATTCCAGCCACTGATCCAGATCGAAATAGCTGTGGTCTGTCAGGAAGGCTCTCCATTCAGGCAGATAATCGTCACAAATTTCCTTTTTCTTTTCCTTCTTTTGTACGATGGGGAAGACAAAATGCAGATCCGGATGCGCCAGGGAATCGAACTTCACGCAGGAGGAGCAATGGCCACACGCATCTGATTCGCCTCGATTCGTACAGTTCAGATAACGGGCATAAGCCAGTGCCAGCGGAAAGGCCCCGTAACCGCTGTGTTCCGTAAAAAGTTGTGCATGTGGAATCTGGCCACTCTGTGCCGACTGAATGAGCCGCTGTTTGATCGTTTCTTGTCCGACAATCTGCTTGAAATACATGATACGTGAATGATTGATGATTGAAAATGCCTACTTCGTCCGTTTTTTCCACAACTGCCAGGAGTTGAAGATGTTTTGCCACAGCACATAGGTGCCGGGTGCAACGGAAGAGAGTGGTGTCAAATAGGTATAAGCCATCCAAATGGCCAAGACGGTGTTCTTTTGTCCCAAAGCCTGTCCTGCACTGATACGGTCGTTGTACCGGCTTCCGGTCTTTTTGCCGATATAGAATTGGATGGCACAGGCAAACAGACTGGCAAAGGCGACCAAGAGCTGGACTGATACAGGGGCACTGCTGTGCATCAGGGAGCGGACTGTCTGTCCGGTCACAATGGCCAATGCGACGGCCCACAAATAGAAGGCGGCATGGCTGAACCGCACCAAAAAGGCATGGACAGGCGGCACGAAACTGCGAAGCAGACAGGCCAAGATGAATGGACAGAGCAGCAAAGGAAATACTTTGCTTAGAATCAGCAGAAACGCATTGATGAAACTTAATCCTTCATGGGGCTCCACCAATGGAAACAGCAACGGTACGGCTACAGCTGCCAACAGATTGGAAAGCAATGTGTAGGTAGTCAGGCTGGAAGCGCTTCCCCCTAGCTTGTCTGTGATCACGGCGGCTGCCGTGGCTGTGGGACAGATCAGACAGACCATCAAACCCTCTCCGACCGATTCATAATCTTTTGACAGGGGGATGGCCAACAAGAGGGCGACTAAGAGCAATGTGAAAAGCGTTTGGACCATCAGCAACCAACCGTGCCAGGGGGTTGGCACCAGTTCACGCGGTTTTACCTTGCAGAAAGTCAATAACAATTGGGCAAAAATCAGAGTCGGCGTCAGAAACGCGATCAGTGAAAACATCATCGGCTTTGTCGGTTCCAGCCACGATACACGGGAAAAGAGAAAATAACCCAATGTACCGGTCAGCATGGAGAGTGGCAAAGTCCAATTCTTTAGAAATCTCAATAACATATTTGCTAAACTCCTATATTTTCGAGTACAAAATAATAGATTTATGGCGAGAAGGGCAAACGAAAAGAAAAGTATGTATATTTGCATTCAACATTTATTAATTGTCACCTTGCAATAAAAGGATATGAATGAAACGATATTAAACGGCCTTTTAAATTTGTTCTCTATTTTCGCTTCTTTAGTGCAGATTAAGAAGGTAGAGGCCCAGAAGGCTGTCCATGCCTATCTGACAAATCATTTTGGCATACGTTCTCATACGGAATATATGGAGCTTTTCGAGGAGTTGCAGGATATGTATAACGACCCGGACTTTGCGATGGACAAGAAAGCACTGATCCGGAACGTCTGTACGCAGCTCCGACCGAAACTGCGGTTGGAAGAACAGGTGTTGTTGCTGTTGCGCTTTATGGAATTTGCCTGTCAGCACAATCCGGTCGGCTATCGGGAAAGCCAGGATTTGTTTGAAGAGATCGCCCATATTTTCCAGGTGCCGGATACCATCTATGCCGACCTGAGGGCTTATGTGCTTGGGGAGAGCCGGCCTACTATCTTGACCATCGGGGCAGAGGAACAGAATGATGCCTTTGCTTTGTCCCGTCCAGGTTTGGAGGGAGTGATCCGAGTCCTGCTTTTGCGTGATTTTGACCGGTTGCTGTTCACGTACATCGGCAAAGGCATTCTTTATTTGAATGATATTCCGGCCATGGAGGGCATTTTCTACAGCTGGCAGCGAAGTAGCGTCATCAAGAGCCCCCATTTCCACCCCATTTATTATAGTGATGTGATGGATGTCTTCAACCGGAAGGCACAGAAGGAGCCGATCAAACTGACGGGACGTGACATTGAGTTCAACTTTCCCAGCAGTTCGAACGGTCTGCATAATTTCTCTTTTAATTTGGAATCGGGCCAGTTGGTGGCCATCATGGGAGGCAGTGGAGTCGGTAAGTCCACGCTTTTGAGTATCCTGAATGGAAATATCAGGCCGCAGCAGGGGAGTATCTGTCTGAATGGGCATTCGATCGAGGAGGAGGCTTGCAAGCAGCTGATTGGTTTTGTCCCGCAGGATGATTTGCTGATAGAGGAGCTGACAGTGTTCCAAAACTTGTGGTACACGGCACGCCTCTGTTTTGCCCAGCTGAACGAGGCTCAGATTAAGGAGCGGGTGGAAGCGATACTTCGCGACCTGGATCTGGAGTCAATCAGCCATTTGCCGGTGGGTTCTCCCATCCGCAAGACCATCAGTGGCGGACAACGTAAACGGTTGAATATCGCTTTGGAGTTGATCCGTGAACCGGCCATCCTATTTTTGGATGAGCCTACTTCCGGTCTCTCTTCGTCGGACTCGGAGAAAGTGATCATGCTGTTGAAAGAGCAGACCCATCGCGGACGGCTGGTGATAGTCAATATCCATCAGCCTTCTTCGGAGATTTATAAACTGTTCGACCGGTTGTGGCTGTTGGATGCAGGCGGGTATCCGATCTATGACGGGAATCCCATTGAGGCGATCACCTATTTCAAACGGTTGGCGAACTATACGGACCAGGAGGTGAGTGTCTGCAGTGTCTGTGGCAACATCAATCCGGAACTTATTTTGAATATCATAGATGCCAAGAAGATTGACGAGACGGGTAACCAGACCACTATCCGGAAATGTACGCCCCAAGAGTGGCACGAGCTCTACACAGAGGCACGTCCTGTTTTTGAGCAGCCGGTTGTACAACCTTTGCCGTCCCATCAGCAGCATAAGCCCTCTGTCTGGAAACAGTTGTGGATTTTCTTGGAGCGGAATGTACGGACCAAAATCACGAACAAGCCCTATTGGATCATTGCCCTGCTTGAGGCTCCGATCCTGGCCTTGATAGTGGCATTGTTGACCCGTTACAGCGATGAGGAGGGCTACACCTTGTTGAACAATAAGAATCTGATCTCTTATCTGTTTATGTCGGTCATAGTAGTCACCTTCATGGGAATGAGTATCAGTGCCGAGGAGATCATCAAAGACCGTGGATTGCTGAAGCGTGAGCGCTTCTTGCGACTGAGCCGGGGCAGTTATCTTTGTTCGAAAATCTGTTATCTCCTGATGGTCTCTGCCCTCCAAAGCCTGCTTTTCATTGTGGTGGGAAACACCTTGATCGGTATCGGAAGCGAACTGTTCCTGACTTGGTGGATCACCCTGTGGGTCACCTCTTTCCTGGCCAATCTGACCGGTCTGTGGCTTTCCCAGACCCTGAATACGGTGGTTTCCATTTACATTACGATACCCCTGTTGCTGATTCCGCAGATTTTGTTGAGCGGCTTGGTAGTCCGTTTTGACGATCTCAGCCGTCGTGCGGCAGACACCAATACGGTGCCTTTGATTGGCAATGTCATCCCTTCGCGATGGGCTTTCGAAGCCTTGGTGGTCGAACAGTATCACAGCAATGCCTATTTCCAGCCGATCTTTGCCATTGAACGGGAGAAGTATCTGGCACAATATTATGCCAATATTCATGCCGTACAGGTCCGGAATCTGATCAATCAGATGGCATGGAAGAGCGACACGCGCGAAGAGGACCGGCAGACTGTTCAGAATGAGTTGGCTGTATTGGCACGTGCCGCCCATGTAGAGCCGTGTGGAGTAGGGGAAGAGGCTTCCGTTTGTCTGAGCCGGATCGAACAGGCTTTGCATGAACGGGCCGACAACTTTGCTGCGTTGCTGGATAAGGTGCAGGAAAAGCGGATCAAGGAGATGGGCAATGATGCCTTCAGTCAGTTGCGGCGGGACCATCACAACAGGGCGTTGGAAGAGCTGGTGCTGAACAGCGGTTCTGCCTGTTTCTATCGGGAGGCCGATCATCGGATATACCCGAAATTGGGAATTGTCTATTTGACACCGGAAAGCAATTGGGGGAATGCACCCTTCTTCAGCTATGAGAAGAGGTGGGCAGGGCAGACTGTCTCCACATGGCATTTCAATCTCTTCTTCCTCTGTTTTTTGGCTTTGTTCGTGATTCTCTTTATCTTTGCGGAGTTCCCAAGTCGTTATTTCCGAAAGGGAAACGAATAGAAAATAATTTAAAATCACTCATATATGAAAAGGTGTATTTATCGTTTACTGTCGATTGTAGTGTTAAGTGTAGGCTTGATTTCGTGTGGCAATAACACGAAGAGTACCACAGAAGCTAATTTGGAAGAAGAGGCCGTCATTGCAGGTGAGGTCTCAAGAAATTTGTTGACAGATGAGCTGAAGACGGAAGTGATACAGTTCTTGAAGAATATGCCGGCTTCGGATTTGGTCTATCAACTGTCCACCGGTGAGGTCCAGATCAGTGTGGCGAATACGGATTTCCTGTTGCCTGTTAGCAAGGTATCCGATTTGAACACATCCGTACAGAAGGCGCGTGCGTGTGGTATCTATTTCGCGGACTTTCAAGTGCTGAAAGCCTTAGGAAAACCGACGGCTGAATTGGAACAGATTTTGGTGAAATTGACAACGGATCTGAATGTTCCCTTTTTGGTGGATATAGCGGACAGACAGGTTCCGGCAAATGCCACGAAAGAGGAGTTCAGACAGTTTTTGAAGGCTCAGGAGGGTGAGTTGATTGAGGCGATGATGCAGAATGACAAAGCGGATATCGAGATCGAGATGCTGGGTGGTCTGGCGGTCGAATATGCCAATATCATGGCCAATCCGGGTCTGACCGTGAAGGGAAATGTCGCAATCTCCGGTCTGACGGAGAACATGGCCAAACGCCTGGATGTCCTGTTGGACATCACCAAGGATCTTTCCCAGTATTATCCCGACATGATCCAGTTAGGTGAGATCCTTGCACCGCTGAAAGGCATGACAACCTCAGTGGAAGTGGCCCGTACATCCCAGAAAGACATCGAAATGATGCGTGCCTCCTTATTGAAATGATATATACTGCGTGCAGTTCGGTCAAACCGGGCTGCATGCTGAGTAGGGAAATCTATTTGCTCACCTTCAGAGTTATGTAAACAAAACGATTGGATGTGCGTAAACCAGCGGAATCTCTCCTTTGAACGTGTCTGTCTCTGGCACATTAGTCAAATAAAGCAACGGTTGGGTATCAGTGGTATCCTTACCAATGAATATACGTGGCGGTGTCTTCCTGACCAGAAGCCAGGAAGAAAGGGTACGCAAATAGATCTGTTGATAGATCGTAGTGATGGAATCATCGATATTTGCGAAATGAAGTACTCTAAGGAAGCTTATAGCATTTCAGAGGCGTATGAACGGGAACTTATCTCACGGAAATCCACTTTCCGTGAAGTGACCCATACCACGCGTGCCATACACACCGTCCTGGTGACTACTTGCGGGCTTGTCCGCAATGCGCATATTGGCGAGGTGCAAAACGAAGTCGTATTGGATGACTTGTTCCTATAACCCTTCGCAACCATTACTACTGATATTTCAAAGAAGATATACTTCATCGGCCAAGTAAGTACTACTTCTCTGGCCAAGTAAGTATATCTTCTCTGAAAATCCTTTCAGATTACAATTTCAATATCTCTTCGAGGGAAAGCCCCGTGTATTTCTGTATCAGTTCAAAGGACATACCGTCTGCCTTCAAATTTCGGGCAATCTCCAGACGACCCTTTGCCATACCTTCTGCTCGGCCTTTAGCCAAACCTTCAGCTCGACCTTTGGCTTCGCCCCTCAGTTTGGCACCTTCCAACACACCGATCGTGTCGCGATATTTACGCAGAGCCACATCATATTTCAGGCGTTCCTCCCGACTCAGCGAACTGATATCAGCTATCTCAGCCAGCCGCTGGAACACAGAATTCTGGGCTGCCCACGGTAATCTCTTGAATGTTTCCATGTGCTTCAATACATAAATCCAACGATCAAAATCATTCTCACATTCCTCCGCTTGTTTACCGAACAGAGGAAGCTGCAAAAAAATAAATTTATTTCTTTCCTGCCAAATACATCTTTCTTTTTTGAAAATATTTTATTCATACCCGTTCAGAAAGCAGTGTCTTGCTTATCGGATCATTTTAAAGTGTTTTATAAGAAAAAAGGAAGAAAAGTCAGACAATATAAAAATGGAAGGTGTATATTTGTGGTGTAACACTATAAAAATTGAGGAATATGTTGGGACATAATGTACAAAAGCCGTTGATTAAAGGTAAAATGGCAAGAGAAGTACGTGAAGCAGCTTTGAAATCTACAGCAACAAAGAAAGAAATGCAAGTTTCTGCTCGAAAAATTAAACGTACACATACTTTTGTCTGGGAATAACAGATGGGTGATTGTGATTTTGTCATCGAAAAGTTAGATGATTTTGACCGGTTACGTAACTTCTTTTGTGGTGTTCCTCAAATGGATGGTTTTATCCATGGAAATTTAAAAAGATGTAATGATAACCATTATTGTACTACATTTGTTGTAACGGAAGGTCAAAGCAAGGATGTTG
>JBJECC010000151.1:0-9360 GCA_051870655.1 Parabacteroides sp.
TGTGCATTCCAGAATCACCTGTACTCTGTTACCTTTTGCTTTCTTTGCCATTTTTTATTCCTCCCAAATTAAGCGTTTAAATAACCCTTTTCAGCAGCTCTCTTGATAGCGGCATCCAAACCAAGTTTGTTAATGGTGCGCAAGCCTGCAGCTGAAATGTTCAGGCTAACCCAACAATCCTGTTCTACCCAGTAGAACTTTTTCGTAAACAGGTTAACATCAAATTTACGTTTCGTTCTTCTCTTAGAGTGAGAAACGTTGTTGCCAACCATTGCTTTTTTTCCGGTAATTTGACAAATTTTAGACATCTCGTATCTTATTTATATTACATGTAATAATCCCAAAATTACTCTCAGAACCTTACATCTGAACTAGCATCACGGACAGAAGCAAAAGATTCTTTTGTATATAACTGGTTATCAGTTACGGGGTGCAAAGGTATAAAAACTTTTTTATCCTGCAATTATCACCCCGTGTTTTTTTTGTATTTCTGCCTATTTCAGTGTGCCATCCTGTGCTTGCTGCACCATGGTGGAGTTCGGAAGAATCATAATTTCCACACGACGGTTTTTCGCACGGCCCTCTGGTGTGGAATTATCGGCAACCGGTTCGTGTACGCCTCTTCCTTCATATGTCATACGCTTGCTGCTCACCCCCTGGTCTTCCATCAGATAGTCAAACACACTCTTGGCACGCTTTTCAGACAAGGTCTGGTTATAATCCACCTTACCGGTACTGTCCGTATGGCCTACAATCTTAATATCCGTATCCGGATTGGCATTCAGGCTGGCAGCGAGGCTGCGCAACGCACTTTTGGACGCATCACTGACGGTACTGGAGTTCGTAGCGAACAGAATCCCCGAATCAAAAGTCACCTTCAGAGCTTCGCCCTCATTGATGGTTTCCACAACAGCCTCTTCCGGCAGTGTTGCCTCCAGTTCCTTCTTCTGCTTATCCATCTTCTTGCCGATCAATGCACCGGCCGTACCCCCGACAGCCGCACCAATAATCGTACCCAAAGCTGTATTACCGGCCAACGCTCCGACACCGGCACCTACGGCAGCACCGCCACCCACACCGATAGCTGTTCCTTTGGCCGTATTATTCCAAGATCCACAGCTTGAAAAAACCACTGCCATACAAAGCAGCAACACAGATAATAATTTCAAGTTTCTCATTTGTTCTTTGTTTTTAAATCCAACACTTATAATAACAATCCTTAGTCAAACATGTTTATCGAATCGCAATATTCCATCTCGCCCTGCACAATGTAGGCAATTTCCTCCGCTTCGAACTGTCCGACCTGATCCCGTTTCGCATTCTTGATGACATACTCAATCAATTCATCTTCATCGATTTCCACAATCTTATCATCAGACTCGTCCTCATCCATGAAGCCGTTGGACTCATAATAGTCATAAATCAAATCCAATATATAAAGAATGTCGTCATTCTTGAATCTCGATTTCAACTCCTGCGGAATATAATTGCGGATGAACTTCACGGCATCATCCTCATCATACAACAGATCATCTTCCTTGTTACTCATATCGTACATATTTTTTAGTTACAAATCGACACAAAAATACAACAATTTTCGAGACGGACATTTAGACACGAGGAATTTAGGGAGAAAGTATTATCTTTGTCTGCATAAATCATTCATTTTAAAAGAAAGTATGGCAGACGACAAAAAGATTATTTTCTCCATGGTCGGGGTCAGCAAGACATTTCCGCCACAGAAACAGGTTTTAAAGAACATTTATCTCTCCTTTTTCTATGGAGCCAAGATCGGCATCATCGGTCTGAACGGTTCGGGTAAATCGACTTTGCTGAAGATCATCGCCGGCATAGACAAAGAATATCAGGGTGAAGTGGTTTTCGTTCCGGGTTATTCCGTGGGCTATCTGGAGCAGGACCCCAAACTGGAACCGGGCAAGACCGTCAAGCAGATCGTGCAGGAGGGTGTTCAGGCTACTGTCGATTTGTTGGCAGAGTTTGAAGCTGTCAACGAACGCTTCGCGGATCCGGAGGTCTTGGAAGATCCTGACAAAATGGATGCACTGATCACCCGACAGGCAGAACTGCAGGACAAGATCGATGCATGCGACGCCTGGAATCTCGACACGAAACTGGAACGGGCGATGGATGCCTTGCGCCTCCCGCCTGAAGACCAGATTGTAGATACACTATCCGGTGGCGAACGGCGCCGTGTGGCTCTTTGCCGCCTCCTGTTGCAACAGCCGGACGTGCTTTTGCTGGATGAACCGACGAACCATCTGGATGCAGAGTCCATTGATTGGCTGGAACAGCATCTGCAACAATATGCCGGCACCGTGATCTGTATCACGCACGACCGATATTTCCTGGATCATGTGGCCGGATGGATTCTGGAGCTGGACCGAGGCGAAGGTATTCCCTGGAAGGGCAACTATTCTTCCTGGTTGGATCAGAAGACCAAACGAATGGCTCAAGAGGAGAAACAGGCCAGCAAACGGCGTAAGACCTTAGAACGAGAATTGGAATGGATCAACATGGCCCCCAAGGCACGGCAAGCCAAAGGAAAAGCGCGTCTGAACTCGTACGAAAAATTGCTGAATGAAGATCAGAAAGAACGGGAAGCCAAACTGGAAATCTTCATTCCCAACGGTCCTCGTCTGGGCAACAAGGTGATCAACGCACAGCATGTGGCCAAAGCTTTCGGCGACAAACTGCTGTTTGACGACTTGAACTTCACCCTTCCCCCCAATGGAATTGTGGGTGTGATCGGTCCCAACGGAGCCGGCAAGACCACCCTCTTCAAAATGATTATGGGACAGGAGAGCATTGACGGCGGTTCGTTTGAGGTCGGAGAAACCGTGACGGTCGGCTATGCAGACCAGACGCATAAGGACATTGACCCCAAGAAATCGGTCTATCAGGTGGTGTCCGGAGGACAGGAATTGATCCGTGTCGGCGGCAAAGAGGTGAATGCACGTGCCTACCTCTCCAAATTCAACTTTGCCGGTGCCGATCAGGAAAAGCTGTGCGGAGTCCTCTCCGGCGGTGAACGCAACCGTCTGCACCTGGCATTGACCCTGAAGGCAGGAGCCAATGTGTTGCTGCTCGACGAGCCAACCAATGACATCGACGTCAATACGTTGAGGGCACTGGAAGAGGGTCTGGAGAATTTTGCCGGTTGTGCTGTCGTCGTTTCGCACGACCGCTGGTTTCTGGACCGTATCTGTACACACATTCTCTCCTTCGAAGGAGATTCGCAAGTGGTCTTCTACGAAGGCACCTATTCCGAATATGAAGAGTACAAACGGAAACAGTCCGGCTATGAAGAGCCGAAACGTGTCCGCTATCGCAAATTAATTCAATAAGCATGTGCGGCAGGTTTGCCGCACCTTCCAAAAACAGTTAATATGAGAACAAACAAGAATGGTTCATCCGCCAACCGAAGCTGGAAATGGATGTTGGTCGGTGCCGCTTTATTGGGATTACCGGGATTCATGAATGCCCAGAAAGTGGAAAAGTTATACAATGGAAAGGATTTGTCAAATTGGAGCTTTATGGTTGACAAGAACTCCGTTCCGGCTGAAAAAGTGTTCTATATCCAAGACGGACTGATCCATATCACCGGCAATCCGTTCGGCTATATGTACACCAAGGAAAAATACAGCAATTTCAAACTGGAGGTCGAATGGCGTTGGCCGAACGGCGTAAAGGGGAATAGCGGCATTTTCCTTCTGATCGAAGATTTGAAGAACCCGTTCCCCAATGCAGTGGAGTGCCAGCTCCATGCCGGTGATGCCGGAGACTTCGTATTGCTGTCAGGCTCTGATGTGGCAGAATACCAGAATCCGTCCGGACAGCCGCGTCCCGCTTTCCCGGTTGTCAAGAAATGGAAAGAATCGACAGAGAAGCCTGCGGGAGAATGGAACCAGGCAACTATCTATGTCAAGAACGGTGTCATTACGGTCTATATCAACGGTGAGTTGCAGAACATCGGCACCAACAAGGTAAAAGAGGGATACATCGCGTTGCAGAGCGAAGGCAAAGATGTGGAATTCCGTTCTGTCGTTTTGACAAAAGAATAAGAACTTCTCTACAAAAAAGAGGATGCACTTCAGGGTACATCCTCTTTTTTATGGGTTCATCTCGTGATACTCCGATAATTATCAATCTTCGATCACCGGTTGCAGAAAGTCAATGAAGCACAAGGCTGCCAATGCCGTACCGTACCGTTTCTCAATGGTGATACCCTCCGTGATGAAATTCAATTCTCCCAAGAAGTACTGGCTGTATGTCTTCTGATGCAGATCATTGATGACACGGATCAGACGGGATTCCAACTCCTCGATGCGATAGCGTCCGCTTACTTCACAAACCAGACCGCCGACCTTCTCGTCAAAGTTTTCGTCTTTGTACATCCAAGCATAAACGACACCGGCAGAGACAAACTCATCCTGATAACCATGCGAAACCGCCATGATAGTCTTCATCTCCGATCCAAAGGGTGGAAGATCGATCTCGTCCATCGTCACCAAATGCGCCGTTGCCGGAATCACAGATGAATAGGTCATGATATTGAAATCTGAAATACCGGCATCATAAAGAGCCATGTGATAAGATCCGGCGTGCTTCTCCAGATCCGACTCTCCGCTACCTTTTGTGATAAAAAAGGTGTTTGGAATCAAATTCCCAACTTTCATGGGAGCATGTTGCAAATCACAATTTACCATCTACAAATGTTGTTTTTTTTGGATTAATACTGTTTTGAGCGTGCAAAAATAAGAACTTTTACGTTACGACACTGTTTCAAACCGGTAAAAAACGAGATACAAAGAAAAAAAAGCCAATTTATTGCGCTACCTTTGCCGCTATGGAAACATTCAAGACAGATGCTTGGTTGCCCACGACCAAGAAAGAGGTGGAGGCTCGCGGCTGGGATTATATTGACGTGATCCTCTTTTCTGGTGATGCTTATGTAGATCACCCCTCATTTGGAGCGGCTGTTATCGGCCGTACATTGGAGGCACTTGGCCTTCGGGTAGCCATTGTGCCTCAACCGGATTGGCATGGAGACTATCGTGACTTCAAGAAGTTGGGGGCTCCCCGACTCTTCTTCGGTGTTTCTGCCGGAGCCATGGATTCGATGATCAACCATTATACGGCCAACAAGCGGCTGCGGAGTGACGATGCCTACACACCCGACCGGCGTCCCCACATGCGGCCGGACTATCCCAGCATTGTCTATACGAAGATACTCAAAGAGCTATATCCGGACACTCCGGTTGTCTTAGGCGGGATTGAAGCCTCCCTTCGCCGACTGACTCACTATGATTATTGGCAGGACAAGCTCTTGCCCAGTATCCTGGTCAGCAGCGGAGCCGATTTACTGATTTATGGTATGGGAGAACAGCCGATCCGGGAAATTGTACAACGTCTGCAAGGGGGTGAATCGTTCAAGGCCCTGCATGATGTACGGCAAACTGCCTATTTGAGTGAAGGAATAGAACCGCTACCGGATGATGTCGTGCTCTTCTCTCACGAAGCCTGTCTGCATGACAAACTGAAACAGGCCAAGAATTTCCGACATATTGAAGAGGAGTCGAACAAGCAACATGCATCACGCATCTTACAGCAGGTCGGCCGGCAACAGGTTGTGGTGAATCCCCCCTTCCCCCCCATGACAGAAGCAGAGATTGATGCCTCTTTTGATCTGCCTTACACACGCTTGCCGCATCCCAAATATAAGGGGAAAGTGATTCCGGCTTTTGAAATGATCCAATACTCCGTGAACATCCACCGCGGTTGTTTCGGAGGGTGTGCATTCTGTACCATCTCCGCACACCAAGGCAAGTTCATTGCCTCCCGCAGCCAGGATTCCATTTTACGGGAAGTGAAGAAAGTGACGCAGATGCCAGGATTCAAAGGATACCTGAGTGACCTGGGAGGACCTTCGGCCAATATGTACCGGATGAAAGGAAAAGACGAGTCCATCTGTGCCCATTGCAAGAAGCCCTCCTGTATCTCTCCGGCTGTCTGCCCCAATCTGAATGCAGACCACACCCCTTTGCTGGAGTTGTACAAGGCAGTGGACAGCATTCCGGGTATCAAGCGTTCGTTTATCGGCAGCGGAGTCCGCTATGACCTGTTGCTTCATGAATATAAAGATCCCCATTTGGCGGAAGCAGCCTCCCTCTATACGGAAGAGCTCATCGCCCGCCATGTATCAGGCCGTCTGAAAGTGGCCCCCGAGCATACCCAAGACAATGTATTGAAAATGATGCGCAAGCCGACGTTCAGCCTGTTTGAACGTTTCAAACGTATCTTCGACCGGATCAATCAGCGACATGGACTGAAGCAGCAGCTGATCCCCTATTTCATCTCCAGCCATCCAGGGTGTCGGGAGGCTGATATGGCAGAACTGGCCATCCAGACCAAACGGCTTCACTTCCAATTGGAACAGGTGCAGGACTTCACTCCAACCCCCATGACTCTGGCCACTGAGATGTATTACACCGGATATCATCCTTACACCTTGGAGAAGGTCTATACAGCCCGAAGCAAGGAACAGAAACTGGCCCAACGGCAATTCTTCTTCTGGTACAAACCGGAATTTCGCCGTCAGATCCAGCAGGCTCTGCAAAAGATAGGCCGACGAGACTTGTGGGAAAGACTGACAAAATAACAAAAACGGAGCTGTTTCCTCCAACAGAGAAAACAGCTCCGACCATTATGACAATGAAAAAGCTTGATTACAAATCAGAAGTCGTAGTCGTCTGGAACGTGAGAGGAGCGGAATTGGCCCATTTCAATGTACCATCCTCTTCAACTGATTTCAGATATTTGAACTGGATATAGAAACGGTCCTTGCCCTCACTATTGGCCTTCTGGTTCATACGTTCCAATACCATCTGAATGTTGTAGGCATTGGTCACAGCAATAGTAGCCTGAGGAGTCTTTCCCTCTTCTTTCTTCACAGCCCGCAACACGAACGTGTAGAGGTCATAATTGTTGTTGTACACCTCCGGTGTCTGGTTCATGTCATACTTCAGATACCACGCATTTTTCTGTCCGGTCAACCCTTCAAAAGAAGAGCTCAAGAACATATACCCGCCCAAATTGGGATAGAAATCATAGCCGGTTGACTGACCTGCAATAGGATTGTCCAACACAATTTCCTGATCTCCAATCAGACAAGTCGTATCAGATACGCCATAATCCACAGAACCCTTGTCAATGCTGGTCGGTGTACCGGTAATGGTCACATAAGTATAACCATTGACATAATCGTTTGCGTTGTTGGGATTGCTGGAATCATACAAGAAGCTGACCTGAATGCAATCGCCTGCCGAGAATCCCATCTTGGTGATATCCGGATTATAGATCGTACCGGCAGCCGTCTGCACGACATTCACAAAAGACTTGTTGTCCATCGTCACCACACCCAACAGATTTGAAAAGCTGGAGGACTGTCCACCACTATCTCCCAAACAAGAAGAAAGCATCATCATTGCAGCCGCAGCTGCACCCAAAAATTTCCACGTTTTCATTTTATTCATTCGTTTTTTAGTTGTTATAGTTTTACTCATTTATTCTTTATCAGAATCCCAAACGCAAGCCAAGCTGTACATCTACATTGAATGGTCTCTCCCGACGTACCGTCTCAATGGAGCTCCCGTTATCAAAATAATAGCTGGCACCCACTTCGGCAAAGGCATTCAAAAAGCGGCAAAGCGGATAGGCGGCCCCCACATGTCCGTTGACAGACCAAAGCCATTCCTTCATGCGTACACGCTCGTTTTGCCGGGTAATCTCCTCCCCTGCATTCAGCAGTTGAGTGGATTGCTTGCCGGCCACATTGACTTCCGTCATTCCACCGGCTGAAGCATAAAAACTCACTCGCTGCCACTCGGCAATCTTATAGGTAACCGACAACGGAAGACCGATAAAATGCAGTTTCTGTTTGGTCTTTCCCTGATACACCCCATTGGTGGTCCAGGAGGAAGAGAGATAGGTATAATTCAATCCGCTTTGCAAAGCCCAACGGTTATTCAGCCGATAACTGACAGATACTCCGAACGATACCGGTGTCTTATGCTGTATATCTGTCTTGGGCAGATCCTGATTCCAATAGGAGGCATTCATCAGCATCAGGCTCTCGCTACGCAATGCAGGACTGCTCATAACATAGAATGGCACCACATTGTCAGAACCTACGGAAACTGCACTGGCTCCCATTCCCACGCCCCAACGACGCGTTTTATGAGGTTTCGGCTGGACAGCAGCTACCGGAGCAGAAGCCGTACGGACAGAGATCTCTTTCTTGGGTTGGGGAGTCGGCAAAGACACAGATTTACCTTGTAACACAGGAAGATCAAGTCTCTTTTCCTGGAGGTTTACACTTGGCAAAACACGAGCCATCGCTTTCGGAACAGACAGAGAGGAGGGGGATGTCACTTGCGGATCCACTGAGGCAAACACCGGTTGGTTCTTCCTGAGAGTCACCGACGAGGAGGGTTGAGAAGGTATCTCAGCCATCTCCGGCAAGGAATCCGATTGCTGCCACAACCAATAGGTCGGCAACAACAGGAGCAACAGCAATGCAGCCGCAGCGACCACATAATAGAGACGTCTACGCAAGGGCAAGACCACCGGTACTGGCAAACGTCCGGCGATTTCCTCCCAATCAGACGAATCTACCTCTACTTCATAATCATAGAGCTGATCATGAAACAATCGGTCTATCTTATCTCTTTCTCTGTCTTCCTTCATTTTCAAACAATGCTTTTACTTTCCGTTGCAACACCTGCTTAGCCCTCGTATATTGCGATCTCGACGTACTCTCCGTGATTCCCAGCATTTCGCCGATCTCTTTATGCGAATAGCCTTCGATCGCAAACAGGTTGAACACCGTCCGGAAGCCGTCCGGCAATTCCTGGACCATACGCATCAGATCGGATGCCGCCAACTCCGACAGTACGGAACTATCCTCTCCGACCAGATAACCGGTGTCCTCCAAATCATCTGCCTCACGCAACACATCGTTTCGACGCAAATACTCCAGTGCACCGTTCACAAAAATCTTCCGCATCCAGCCTTCGAAAGAGCCGTTTCCGGCATAGCTGTCCAACGATGTAAACACCCGGACAAAACCATCCTGCAACAAGTCACGGGCTGTTTCCCTATCGTCCACATAACGCAGGCAAACACCCATCATCTTGCGGGCATACGTATCATACAATGCCTTTTGCGCCTGACGATCTCCCTTCCGACAACCGTTGATTAGTTGCTGTTCATCCATGCTCCGATGCTTGTTCTCACCTTATCCTTTTCAGAATTCATACACACAAGAGATGCAATGGAATA
>JBJECC010000152.1:0-37770 GCA_051870655.1 Parabacteroides sp.
GTTGCCTCTATTGATGTATATACCCATAATCTCCTTCCTTTTGTGGGAAACGCAAATCCCCATTTCGTTTCAAAAGTAATGGTTTTATCTTGGATTGACAAGCATCTATGTCTTCTTTTCCCGAAGGTTGTCTCATACAACTGTGGACAAGGGAGAATCTATTTTTGCCGATACGGAAATACGATTCATGAAAATGTACTATTTTTACGAATGCGACTTGATAGAGAGCCCCTTGGCGGAGACAGTGGATCAGTCACAGCAAGAGGGCGAGGAGGTGATGGAGGTATATAGCGATGAGGTCATTATCCGTCCGCGTGAGCTGTCGGAGACTTTAATGGAGCAACTGGAAAACCGCCAAAGAGAATCCAGACAAGATGATTGCCCGAAAAGCTTTAGGCGAATAGGTCCTCAAACCAACATGGTGTTGTATTATCTTAATCTCTTTTTTGAGATGAATTGAAGACAAATATGTATTTTTGCCAGATAGCAATGTAAATGGCAATGAAATAGCCTATTACTATGTAAGTGTTAATTCTCAATCATTAAGGAATCAATTAAAACCGAAGATCATGAAAAGGAAATGTAAACTGGCAGTTCTCATGGCGATGGTCATGACGATGCTCGTGCCGCTCAAGGTCGCGGCACAAACCACCTTCACGCATGACATTTTACAGCACGAAATCATTGAAGGGATGAGTGAAAATTGTGTAAGGTCGTTGGCATAATAGAAACGGATCCTCCTACACCGGTAATTACAATACCTGAAACCGTCACCTACGCTGAAACCGCCTATCAGATTACAGAAATAGGTGATGGGGCTTTTTCCAATAACCAGGATATTACAAAGGTAACTTTACCGGCTAATTGCAAATCTATAGGTGAAAGTGCATTTATAGGTTGCATACTGCTTAGTGACATAAATTTGAACCACGTTGAGACGATAGGAGCGCAGGCTTTTTCCGGTTGCTTTGATCTTTCCAGCGTGGATTTATCCTCATGCACACGTATTGGAGCCGAAGCTTTCAGTAATTGCTCAAACATGCAAGAAACCGTCACCATCCCTGAAAAGTTGTACAAGCATAGGTGATTATGCTTTCTATAATTGTTCAAGCATGCAAGGAACCATCACAATCCCTGGAAGTTGTACAATAGGTGATTGGGCTTTCTCCACATGCACCAGTATTACCGGACTTGTCATTTCGGAGGGTTGTGAGGCAATCAGTACAAATGCCTTTCTGGGATGTACCTCGTTAGCCAACGTGACCTTTCCCGAATCGTTAAAATCAATAGGCGAAGGGGCTTTCATGAGCTGTTCTCGGTTTTCCCAAATCAATATCCCCAAAAATGTGGAAACCATTGGTAATGGAGCTTTTTATACTAATGGACTCATCCAAACGATCACTGTACATAGCGAAACACCTCCTGCAGGTGAGTATCCATTCCACGAAGGGTCGCTGCATCCGGATTATACAACCCTACACTTCGAAGACGAAGCGCTTGCCAAGAACTACACGACGGGACAATGGGGTCTAATACAGCCTTATTACGACGCTACCCCTCATACCCAGGACGGGATGACCTTTACTCTGCCCGGAAGCTTACCGGAAAATCCAGAGGAAAGTCCAGAGGCGACACTGTCAAGCTATAGCGGAACAGAGACCACCCTGGAGATACCCGGTCAGATCAGGTCACACGGCTATGAATTTGCAGTGACCGCTGTCAATGCTCAGGTATTAAGCGGAAAAACTGAGATAAAGATGGAGTCGGAAGCACCGTTGCGCATAGAGGGAGAAGGTTTTACCGGCTCTAATGCAGTGAAAGTGTATTATCCTCTCGGAGCAAGAGATGTCTACGAGGATTCGCCTTGGAAGGAGTGCGATCTGCGTCCGTATGATTTCGAGACAAGTGCAGAAGCCCCTCTGGCCACAGTGGCTGTGGGCGGTGAAGTGGTCGGCTCGGTGATCGTCAAGGTGGGCGGTGAAGAGAAAGGGACCGTTTCACATGGAGATGAAAATGCACATGCGTATGACGTGAACGGTGACATCGTCATTTCGCCGGCTGAAGGTTATGAAATCGCATCCATCACTGTAATGGACAGTGACAGACAGGAAGTGCGTTGGGAAATCAACGGCGACGACCGTGTGATCAGCAACGTCACAACCGACATCACCGTGCAAGTCACATTGGCGAAGATGATGCTCATAACGGTCAGCCCCGTGTCAAACGGCAAGATCTATGCGAATGACAACGACGTGACCGGCACCTCGTTTTATGTGAAATACAATACAGAACGGACCTTTAAGGCAGTGGCCAAAGAAGAAGCGGACAGGGCCTATGTGTTCAAGCAGATGCAAATCGGTGAAACTGCCTATCCGGAGGCTGAAAAGACGGTATCGTTGACGTCGGACACCGAGGTGACGGCCGAGTTCAGTCTGGATTGGGTGATCGTGAGCCAGCAGGAGGTTGCCATGAAATATCAGAACACGTCAAGCACGGATGACGACAAGACAGTCAAGTTCGTGAATAACAGCTATACGGCAGCCACCGCATTGGAAATACCCTCGACGGTCACATGCGATGAGATCAGCTATGCTGTCACGGAAATTGAAGCCGACGCCTTCGAAGGTTGCGATGCATTGACAAAGGTGCACATGCATCACTCGGAGAGGATACCCAGCCCCACAGGGCCCTATTACCCACTGCTCAAAACCCATACGACGCTCTATGTGCCGGAAGGCAAAGTGAGTGATTATGCGGCTTGGGGAGAGGTGTTCAAGGAGATACGCTGCTTCAACAGCGCAGGCAAGGACGAGATGCGGATCACGGTCATGAATGACGGAAACGGCAGGGTCTGTGTGGAAGGGACGGAGTGGACAGGTGTCCATTCGGTATTCGAGGGCGACCATGTGACACTGACAATGGAGGGTAACGGCAATTACGCATTGAAGAAACTGAGCATCGGGACCACGGCGGACAACCTGTCGGAGGTGACACCCACCGGCAATGCATATACGATCGAGGAAATCAGCAGCGACATGTATGTGAAGGCAGAGTTCGGCATCCCCAACAGGACGATTACCCTCACACCCCCGTCGTGCGGAAGCATTGAGGTGTACAAGGGTAACGAACGGCTCGTTCCGACGGACAACAGGATTGTGGTGGAAAACGGTACGGAGATAACCATCCAGGCAGTGCCCGACTCTGACTACGGCTTCTCTTGGCTGAAAATCAACGGGGTGAAACAGTCGGGAGCCACGGTGACCGTGACAGCCGACAGTGACATGACCGTTGAAGCCTCGTTCTACTACATCATCCCAAGCGTGTTCATGTATGACGATGTCTGCTACGAGAAGCGTTGGGACGCCAGCTATTGGGAGGAGGTGACGGTGACAAACCTCGACTACTTTTATTACGACAAGTACTACACGGGCGACCTCGAACTGCCTGAGCAGGTAGCGTACTATGGCTCGGACTACTGGGTAACAGCCATCAACGAACGTGCATTCAGCGGATGCCGTGGGTTGCGGAGCGTGGTACTGCCATCGACGGTGGACAGGATCGGCAGCTATGCCTTTGAGGGTTGCACGGGACTGGAGAAACTCGTGGTGAAGAGTCCGTCATCAGTCTTGCGGGCCGCAACCGCCAGACCGGCAGTGCCCACGGCAGGCAACCATGCCTTCGACGATATCATTGACAGGGCTACGCTCTATGTGCCGGAAGGCCGGAAAGAGGACTTCAAGGCTGCACCCGAATGGTGCAAGTTCTACTCCATCAAGGAGATGCGCACCGACGGAACCGTACTGGCCGAGCTGACGATGACAGCCACAGACGGTGGTACGCTGGCTGTGGGCGAGATCACGTCAGAGAACGGCACGCAGATCGTGAAGGTGGCCGAGGGTACAGATGTAACTGTGAAGGTAACCGCACGCGAAGGCTACGTGCTGACCGGTCTGAGTTACGATGGAGAGGATGTGACGGGACAGCTGGTCAACGATAAGCTGACACTCAAGGGGCTCAACGGAGAGAACAGCCTCACGGCGAAGTTCAGCGTAAGCACGGGCATTGAGTCAGTGCAAGGAACGACGAAGAACATATTCGTGAAAGCCGGAAGAATCATCGTGGAGGGAGTGCCCGAAGGCGAACAGATCCGGATATTCGACGTGTCCGGACGTCTGCTGCGCAGCGAGGTATCCAATGGCGGGTCGGTCGAGATCCCAATGGCAACCGGCCCGATCTATATCGTGAGAATCGGGAACCAGACAGTGAAGCTGGCTAACTACTAACCACAAGGGACAGTCCGGAGAATCTATCCTATTTTCCGGACTGTCCTTCGTTACCTCAAAGAGAGATAAGAACAGGAATAACAGGAGAAATAGGCAGGAAAAAGTTTGTCATACCGGATATAATTTCCGTTCAAAACTTTTGAACGCACGTTCCACACAGTTGAATGACCGTTCAGAACTTTTGAACGACCATTCAAAACTTCTGAACAAACTTTTCATGCCGTATTGTTTACTTTTGTCTCGGCATTCAGACTGTTTTCCCATTTAAGTCCCGTCAAACATATCCATTGTTTTACTGCATACATTCAACGGAAAAATGTATCTTTGTACATGTTTCCTTAAATAAAGGAAAGAAAAACCGATTTCTTTCCCGAAATAAAGGAAACCCATCATTCTGTTATCCATGCACAACGTATATGAATAAAGACATTTTCAAACAGTTGATTGTTCTACATCAAAAAAATATCCCCTTCTCGCTACACAAGAGAGAGGAACATTTACCGCTGCATGCCGGGCAAATCATCACGATACCGGGTGTCCGTCGTTCAGGCAAGTCCAGCAAGATGAAACTGGTCATCAATGATTTGGTTAAAGCAGGTGTTTCTCCACAAAACATCCTCTGGATGGGATTTGACGATGAACGTTTGGCAGATATGTCACGACAAGACCTCAACGAGATATTGGAGGCATACCGTGAACTCTATCCCACTACTCCACTGAGTGAGGTCTATATGTTCTTCGATGAACTGCAAAACATCGAGGGTTGGGAATTATTTATTATGCGTGTCCATAAAAGTTACTGCAAGCATATCTACATCAGTGGCAGTAATGCGAAAATGCTCAGTCAGGAAATTGCCACCTCGCTACGAGGTTGGGCATTGGAATACAGAACCTATCCCCTGAGTTTTACTGAATATTGTCATTTTCTCTCTATCCCTACACAGAGACTGAGTGAACGGCAAACTACGCAACTCCGTTTAGCGTGGGATGACTACAATCGTTACGGAGGTTTCCCCGAAGTGGTGCTGACGCAAGACAGACTGCTGCGTGACAAATTGCTACAGACCTATTATAATGCCATGCTGTTTAGGGATTTAGTAGAGCGGCATAATATCAGTAACATTGGCGTGCTACGTTATTTCATCAAGCGTATCATGAACAATGTGACCAAACCTACCAGTATCAATAGCCTATACAACGATATCCGTTCACAAGGTCTGAAGATCAGCAAAGACGAACTATATAAATGGGCAGAATATCTCTGCGAGAGTTTTATGTTCATCCGCATTTCACGCTATACACCCTCGCTCATTGCCGAAGAAACAGGCCTGAAAAAATACTATTTTATCGACAACGGTATGCGGCAGAACATCTTGCTACCACATAGCCAAGATAACGGTAAACTCTTGGAGAGTAATGTATTCCTACACCTATGCCGAACGTGTGGAGAACTGGAAAAGGTAACCTATTTCATGAAAGAGAAAGAGTGCGATTTTGTACTGCAACGGGAAGATCAGGTGCTGCAACTCATTCAGGTTTGCTGGCAGATAGATGACGACGAAACGAGAGAGCGAGAAATAGCGGGTTTACTGGAAGCCAGCAAGGTGACTCATTGCGACAACCTCAGTATCATCACGCACCATCAAGAAGATATTATCGAACAGAATGGATTGACCATTCATGTAATTCCTGCTTGGAAATGGATGTTGGTCACCCCATCTCATACTTGAATTCCTCGATCGTTCCGGTTTCTGAAGAGATTCAATATAGCCAGACCATGCCAGTCATGCAGTATTGGGATCCAAAGGATCAAGCTATTTGAACGTCAATATCCTCACCACCTGATTGTCATCTTCTGTAAGCAATCGGGCCATTTCCATGCCCTTTTTATCCAGCCGCTTCTCTTGACTGGCTTTGATGAGCTTGGAGACAGGCAACAGTTCAGCCGACTTGTTTTTCGCAATAGCCGGTGCCGAAAAAGGAGTCCAACCGTTCCGGAACATCGGATCCGTAATGACAGCCTTATAAAAGGCTCCTGTCTGACGGTCATACATCCAGGTCTCATCCTGGATGTTCTTAGGATCCAACAGGATCAGACTCAAATAAAAGAATTTGTCTGTAGCCATTTCTACGTTCCACACCTTTCGAGGCTCCGAATCGTGTACGGAAGGTTTCCGGGTCAGGAGTGGCGTCAGAAGTCTGTTCTCCGATAAAAGATAAAGGGTGTCTGAAGAAATATCAGACAGCACATATCTCTTTCCAAAATAGGGATTCTTCTGGATGCGTATAGTAAACGTCCGTCTCATATTGTTACCCAGATCCTTGATGACTCGTTCCGAATATCTGGAAGGCATGTGCCAATCGAGAAGTGCCAACTCCTGTCCGGTCGTTTTGGAGACAAACCGATAAGGCCTTGTCTTTGTATCCTTTGAAAAGAGAGGATTGACAATCACCTCGTCATACACCAATAACGATTCCTGATCATAATCATACACCCTCTTGGGGGATGACACACAATCGACCTTCAGTGTCCGTTTGTATGTTCCTGAAATCGAATAGACCTGAATAGCCTGGGCACAGATAAAAATCTCTTCTCTCTTTTCATCAAAAACAAGTCCGCTGATCCATGCATATTCTTGTCCGGAATTGCCTTTATGATTGAAATGGTACAGATTCTTTCCGGAATGCCGGTCAAACACATATACATTCCCCGATTGAATCTCCCTTACAATCAAATATTTGTCCGTCACGACATCCAATTGTGCGGATTCACGCAGCAGCACATCATCCTTGGTCTCCAAAGGGACATATTCCACATCGGCCAAATCCGACAACCGGATCTGCTTCTCCGGATAGCTTTTTGAAAAATCAATGACCGGTACCTGTGAGGAGGTTTGTGACAGAACTTCGGAGAACAGGGATGCCAACAGAAGCCATACGTATATTTTCTTTCCCATTACGATTCTATGATTATAGATTATTTCCGTTTCACCAGCATAAGGACCGGATTGTCCTCCTCATCCAGTTTGGAGGCAATCTCCTCCAGACGCCCTTGTAACTTGTGCTCTTGATAGGCCTCCACCAACTTGTCGGCGGCAATTGTCTCATAGGCCAGACAGGAGAACTGATTGAGTGGATGGGCTGTCAGATCAACTCCTCGTTTCTCTTTGAAATCACCGTTATACACATTCGCTTCATACACCTGCTGATGTGCCAATTCATAGACCAGCTGTTTGTTGAAGAACCCTCTTCCTTTCGTAAAGTCGAAGCGTTTCTCCGTCGTCTGGATAAAGCAATAGTGATCTGTCACGACTCCGACCGTCAGGAAATGGAAAATGTCACCCGAGCAGGCATTGACAAGGAAAGGACGCAAGAGGGAACGGTCGGACACATACTGATACAAGGTATCGGAAGAGGTCTCGGAGAGAATCCAGTCGTTACCGTAAGGAGTCAACGCACGGATCTGGACCATCGTGACAAAGTCTCCCTCCTGAATGACGGGAGAACGGACGATCTCGAAAGGAATGGGAATCTCACGGGTCACACCGCCATCCTGTTTCGACACGATATAATAGTAGGCCGGTTTGCTGTGCGGTTTTCCCTCCTCATAATAGACGGACATATCGTAGCAGATCAGATTCTCCTTGTCAAACGACTGAACCTCCATGCACTGTGTGCCGTTGACATGGTCCAGTTTACGCTTGAAGTTTCCCTCCAAGTCATACACCCGGATCCGTTTGGTGGTCGCATCGTTGACAAACAGTTCTCCGGTCTCCTCATCTAACAAGACCCCACTGACATAGCTGTACTCCTCTGCCCCCTGTCCTTTCCGGTTGATGACACGGACAGCCGCTCCATTCTGACGATCAAACAGATAGATATTCCCGTCGTTCGTCCAGTTACCTGTCACAATATACTCCTTGCCAATGGCAAAGACACGCCCTTGTGTCACAAACCGGTCATCGGTCTGCAAAGGGACATATTCCACTTGCAGGAAGTCCTGCAGGACATACTCTTTTTTCGGATAGTGGGCAGACGGATCCACCGTAATCATTTCATGCGGCTTTTGTGTGCACCCTCCACCCAGCAGCAGTGCCACAAACGGAATCAGAATCAATAGGTTTTTCATGTGATATGTTGTTTAATTGTGAATAGAATCCTTGTCCAAAGCCAGCCGGAAACCGCCATATTCGTCCCGATAACCGTCTGTATCGTAATCAATGTAGGAGACACGACAGCCGAAAGCCGTACCTCCCCAACTGCCTCCCCGGATGATCCGACGGAAATGGAGTTGGACACCCGGGAAAGGCCAATCGGAACTGATCCGCTTTCCATGCTGGAAATAGTCGTTTTGATAGACATCCTCGCACCATTCCCAGACGTTCCCACTCATGTCATAGATACCTAACTCGTTCGGGTTCTTCAAGCCAACAGGTTGCGGTCCCACTCCATCGGCCATGTTCTCCTCATACCATCCCACTTCGTCCAGCCCATCCAGAACGTACCGCCTGCCACTTCGACCATTTCTATCACCTCATTGCCCACAGAGATCAACCGGATTTCCGCAGGTGTCTGATCAGATCGAGAACTGCATCCTGTCATCTGTATGAGCAGACAGAGGCATACAGCAAGATAACTCACCGTGATTGTTTGTCTATGAATCATGCGCTTATTGTTTTCAGTTATGATAATTACACTCGTGTGTTCGTTATATCAACCCTCCCGCCCGTCTCCCGACGGAGATGGGCGGGAAGGCCATACATATACTCATACTCCAGTCCTATCCAATCCTATTCCAGACGGAAATGGATCGGCAATGTATAACGTACATCCACTGCATTTCCCTTCAGTTGGCCGGGAGTCCATTTCGGCATTTCGGAAATGACACGGACCGCTTCGGCATTTAACGAGGGAGTCGCCCCTCGTTCCACCTTCACATCACTGACCGAACCGTCTTTGCGGATGATCAGCGAAACGATCACATTCCCCTGTTCACCGGCCTGTTGGGCCTCAGCCGGATAGCGGACATGGGTACTGATGTAGTTCAAGATGCCTTCCACTCCCCCGGGATATTCCGGCATGAAATCCACTACCGTCAGTACATCCTCGTTCTTGCTGAACGGATCGGAAGCAGTCCCCCCATTGCCGGCAATCGCTCCTGCCTGGTTCAACCCGATGAACAGAGCAGCCAAGGGGACAATAAACAGACATTTGAGGAGTTCCCACCTACGGGAATCTTTTGCATTCATCATCCGGATCCTTCTTTTCAACGGCAATACATAAAAGTGGTTGCATACCGATGATGCGGCCACCGCCTGTACACCCCTACAGGCCATGTCCAACAGATGATATTGATAGGGCTTCGGGGCGAAACCGGCCTGCAAGACTGCATGGTCGGCCAGAAACTCCAGATTATCGCGCAATTCGCGTCGGAACATCCAGACAAAGGGGTTGAACCAGCAGAGCCATGTGACGCACTCCATCGCCACCATGTCGAACGAATGTCCTTGCGATGCATGAGCCCGCTCGTGTGTCAGGATCTCCTCTATCTGCTGGGCGTTATGCTCCTCCGGATGGAGAAAAATCATCCGGAAGAAGGAGAAGGGACTGCAAGGATACGCTACATGATAGATCTGTGTCGTGCCGATCTGTTCCTTCCGACAATTGCTGCGTAACCGGAACAGACTGATCCACTGGAGAAGGAATCGTCCCATCAGGAACAGGACACCTGCCCAATAGAGCCAGGAGATCCCATTGAATCCGCCCTGAGTATGAAGCGATTCCCCCTGGCTACCCACAACCACCAATCCGGGCAAGATGCCTCCATAGAGTGTAGCGGCCCTTTCCAAACAAGAGAAGTGGACACCCCATTCCGGAGCAGGCACCATCGGATAAAGCAGAGCTGTCAGCAGGCAGCCCCACAGCATCCACCGACGTACCTGAAAAAGAGTAAAACGGTTGAACAACAGCAAATAGCAGAGATACAACGGTATCAAGGCTACGTTCACTTTCAATATATAGAGCAGATCAGGTGTCATACATCATTTAGTTTTATACGGATTCTTTTTTCCTGTTCGATTTCCCATCTCGTCTTATGTACAATTACGAGTTTGTCGCAAAAATACGCGTTTCTAATAAACGAAGCTTTTTGTTCTTATTAAATCATGTTAAGCAGATGAGACGAGCTTTTCCCTCAATCTATGTAGGTGGTTGTGTGTACATACGCATGGGTGACCGATTTGGGTTCAAAACATTGGCGATAGGTCCGATAGGCATTCCGATAGTCGATACGCTCTTCCAGCTGTTTGGCTGTCCGGAACAGCGAATCCAAGGAAGATTGTGCCTGTCCCCGCAGGGACAGGCAGCTCAAAAGGCAGAATAACAGCAATCTACACGTCATGATCTTCTTCCTTTACGTTCTATTCCAGACGGAAGTTGACAGGCAGCAAGTAACCACCCACATCCACTGCTTTTCCCTTATTTTGGCCGGGTTTCCATTTGGGCATTTCAGAAACGACACGGACCGCTTCGGCATCCAACAAGGGATCCACACTACGTTCCACCTTCACATCGGTGACCGAACCATCTTTGCGGATAGTTATGGAAACAATCACATTTCCCTGCACACCCGCCTTTTGGGCCTCCTCCGGATAGCGGGCATGGGTGCTGAGATACTCCATGATACCATCTATACCACCGGGAAATTCCGGCATGTGATCCACCACCGTCAACACATCATCGTCCACACAGACCAGATCAGACACAGATCCAGCAAGACCGGCTGTCGCTTCCATAGGGTTCAGCGACACCAATACAGCAGCCAATGGAACCATACAAAGCCGCTTGAAGGTTCCCCACTGATGAGATTCTTTTACATTCATCATACCAATTCTCTTTTTAGGTTATACATTCTATTCGCTTCCATTCTGTTTTATTTGAAATTACGAATTTATCGCAAATATATGTATTTCTAATAAAAGAGACTTGGCAACGTTGTTAAATCATATTAAACAGACAAAAACGCCTGAAACATTGAGGCACAATCGGTAATCTGCCGGGGATTTCCATACAGCGTTCCAAGGAATTCATACTTTTCATATTTCACTATTTCTATGTGTTTTTATTCTGTCGTATAGATACAATCAGGATGTAAATCAAGGCCGCAAAAGGAATCAGCAGGCTGACCAACTGGCTGCTGTGGTCTGCTACCAATCCCATAATCATCGGGAGGATGGCACCTCCTGCCACACCCATAATCATCAAAGCGGAAATCTCATTGGCCTTATCCGGTTCCGACTGGATGGCCAGGGAGAATATAATCGGAAAAACATTGGCACAACTCAGACCGATCAGGAACAAAGCCGTCAACAAAACAGTCGTATCGGAAACCCACATGAAGATGGCAAACATGGCAATGGCCAATACCATATTCCATGTCAAGAAGCGACCGGAAGAATAACGGGCCAGTATGATGGTTCCCAAGAAAGTACCCAATGTACGGGCCGCAAAATAGAGGCTACAACCCAAGCTTCCTTTTTCGATGGGAAGATTGCATTGTTCGGAGAAATATTTAGGCACGGCTGTCATCAATCCGATTTCAAAACCGACGATTAACAGAATGACCGAGAAGGCAATCATCAACTTCGGATTGCGGAACAAGGATAATATCGTTCCGATATGTTGAGCTGATTGGGCTTTCGGCATTTCTGTGATTGGAGTCATCGCCAACCACAAACAGGACAGAAATGAGGTAACGGCATATACGACGAATATCAGATGCCAGTTGCCCCAGATACCGACCATCGCACTGGCAATCACCGGCCCCAGCGTAGAGGATATGGCTTTGATAAATTGCCCCAGTGTCAATACACTGGTCACTTTGTCTTTGGCTACGACATTCAACAAAAGAGGATTCAGAGAGACCTGCAAGACCGTATTTCCAATACCCAACAGGGTAAACGCGAAAAGAACCGTAGCAAAGGAATAGTACATCAACGGGATCAACATGGAAATACAGGTGATTCCCAAACTGCACAATACGGTTCTCTTCCTACCGATTCGCCCCATGAGCAGACTGGTAGGTAAAGAACAGATCGCAAACCAGATAAATACCAGCATGGGTAACAGGTTGGCCAACGTGTCGTTCAATTCGAAATCTTGTTTTACATAACTTGTAGAGACACCGACAATATCTACAAAGCCCATGATAAAAAAGGCTAACAAGACGGGGATCATTTTCAAGATCATTGTGTTCATTTTTCCTGTGTATTTGTAAGCAAAGTTGTAATAATTCTACATTTCATTCACTGAACCGATTAAAATCGTCACAAAGGAAATGATTGTTTTCAATTCCAACATTATACTATTTAATTACATCAGTAGACTATCTTATGATTTTAGGCTAATGAACTCCCGGTTAAAAAGAAAGAGTCCGGTACAATACCGGACTCTTTCACTAACAGGAAGGGGACAACCCCTATCCAACTTGTTGGGGGTCACTTCGCAACTTATTTATTGTATTTGCTCCAATCCACATTGTGCATATCACCACTGGCAGCCAGTTCCTCGTGGAAAGCGAAACAGCATTTGAGGTTCTGGGGTGTATGACCCTTGATACCCATAGCCAGATACTCTTCCAACAGCGGTTTATAGTCCGGATGAACACAATTGTCAATGATGCAACGGGCACGTTGAATCGGAGATTTACCACGCAAGTCAGCCACACCATATTCGGTGATGATGATCTTCACGGAGTGTTCGCTGTGATCCAGGTGAGAAACCATCGGGACGAAAGCACTGATCTTACCCTCTTTGGCTGTAGAAGGAGTCGTGAAGATAGACAACATGGCAGAACGGGTAAAGTCACCAGAACCACCGATACCATTCATCATACGGGTACCCGATACGTGTGTAGAGTTGATATTACCAAAGATATCAGCTTCCAAAGCCGTGTTGATCGCGATCAAGCCCAGACGGCGAGCCACCTCCGGATTGTTGGAGATTTCCTGCGGACGCAACAAAATACGGCTCTTGAAGAAATCCAAATTCGCATAGATCTCACGGATCACCTCGTTGCTGACAGACAACGAACAACCGCTGGCAAACTTCACGCGGCCCTGTTTCATCAAACCGATGACCGCATCCTGGATCACCTCCGTATAGACGTTGAAGGCAGGGATCTCTTCGTTCTCACCCATGCAACCCAACACGGCATTGGCCACATTACCTACACCACTCTGCAGCGGAACAAACTCCTTCGGCAGACGGCCGGCACGAATTTCACCCACCAGGAATTCAGCTACGTTCTTACCGATAGCCAGTGTCACATCATCCAGCGGAGCAAACGGTTTTCCTTCGTTCGGTTCGTCAGTCTCCACGATACCGACAATCTTGGCCGGATCTACCTTTACATAGGGTGTACCGATCCGGTCAGAGGGTGTGAAGATAGGAATCTCACGACGGTAAGGAGGATCAGCCGGTTCATAGATATCGTGCATACCACGAATCTCTTTCGGGTGACGCTTGTTCAACTCGATGATGATACGGTCTGCCATCCGGCAGATAGTCGGCAGGATACCCACACCACAAGTCGGGATAATCTCACCATCCTCTGTCACTTCAGCGGCTTCGACAATGGCCACATCCACCTTGCCCAAGAAGCCATAGCGCAAATCCTGAGCCAGTTCAGACAGGTGCATATCGAAATAATCCGTTCCCCGTGCATTCAACAACGCACGCAGGTCTTTGCTTGACTGATAAGGAGTACGGAATTTGATTGCATTGGCACGTGCCAACTCACCGTCCAGCTTGTCACCGGTAGAGGCACCCGTGAACATACCAATCTGGAAAGGATTGCCCTTTTCGTGCTCTGCAATTGCCTTACGAGCGATCGCACCCGGAACCACCTTCGGATTACCGGCCGGTGTGAAACCACTGAAACCCACGTTGTCATTGTGATGAACATACGAAGCAGCCTCTTCGGCTGTAATAATTTTATAAGCCATGATAATTAGTTTTTTATTTTAAGGTAAATAGTATCATGAAATCAATCGCAAATGTATAAAAAAAAGAATCCGAAGCCGCTCTTTTATCATGTATATTTACGGTTCAGAATTTCCGCACAAAGAATGGCCCGCCGCAAATCAGCTTTGTCATCAAACAGTCGTTCCTGCTCGCCGACCGGTTCCACAAGTTCCTTATGGACGGCTGTCGCCTGCACCTCCGTAGCCTTGGAACGAGCTTCCAGCTCCTCCCCTTCTGCCGTCAGAAACACTTCAGGTATCTTCGGCATCTTCAGCATTCCTTCTACCGCTTCCGGCTGCACCATACGCTGTCTCTTACGCATACGACGGTTCATCATCGGCGGAACCTCCGGCATTTCATTTCCAGACTGATCCTCAGTCTGTTGCTGACGTTTCCCCTTCTTGCCTGAACCCAGCACACTGGTAATTCCCGCAATGATCAGGAACACAATATAAAGCCAATCGCCTGCATTGTCCATAACTTTGATTATTTTTGCACCAAAAATACACAGAATTATTGGAAAGATGAAAAAAGAAGACGGAAAGATAACGATTCAGAAAGGTATAAAAGAAATAAAGGGAACCTCACGGCCCCCTTTACCCATATTAACCAAAACCTTAACTATGAAAAAATTCTTATTTTTACACTGCAAAGATAGGGGTAGTATTTTTACCCACCAAATATTGGAGGAGAAATAATCAAAGAATAAACATAGTTTAACTATTAACTATTGGTAAACAGATGAAAGAAAACGAGCAAAAAGCAGACTTAAAATCTGCTAATGAATTAGTTTCAAAGAAGTTACTCATTGAAACGTATGGTTGTCAAATGAATGTAGCCGACAGTGAGGTCGTAGCATCCATCATGCAAATGGATGGCTACGAATTGACGGAACAGATTGAAGAAGCGGATGCCATATTCGTCAATACCTGTTCCGTACGCGACAATGCAGAGCAAAAAATCTACGGTCGCCTACAATACTTCCAATCATTACGCAAAAAGAAACGTGGATTGATCGTAGGGGTATTGGGTTGTATGGCCGAACGTGTCAAAGAGACGCTGATCCGGGAACACCATGCAGATCTGGTGGTCGGACCGGATTCCTACCTGGATCTGCCCAATTTGGTAGGAGCGGTTGAACGGGGGGAAAAGGCCATCAATGTGGAACTCTCTACCACAGAAACCTATAAGGATGTCATTCCCTTGAAGCTACCCGGTGTCAACATCTCCGGATTTGTCAGCATCATGCGCGGATGCAATAATTTCTGTACCTATTGTATCGTGCCTTACACACGTGGCCGGGAACGTAGCCGGGATCTGAACAGCATCCTGAATGAAATTCGGGACATGCAGGAGAAGGGCTTCAAGGAGGTGACTTTGTTAGGACAGAATGTCAATTCCTACCTGTTCGACAATGGAGAAGAGCAGATCACCTTCCCACGCTTGCTGGAACGGGTGTCCGAAACCTTCCCTCACATGCGAATCCGCTTCACGACTTCGCATCCCAAAGACATGAGCGACGATACGCTTCGGGTCATTGCCGCCCATCCGAATCTCTGCAAACTGATCCACTTGCCGGCCCAGTCTGGCAGTTCCCGTATTCTCAAAGTCATGAACCGGAAATATACGCGTGAATGGTATCTGGACCGCATTGCCGCCATCCGTCAGATTATTCCGGACTGTGCCATTTCAACTGACCTGTTCTGCGGATTCCATTCCGAAACAGAAGAGGAATATGAAGAGACCCTCTCCTTGATGCGTGAAGTGGGGTATGACAGTGCCTTCCTGTTCAAATATTCGGAACGTCCCGGCACCTATGCCTCCAAACATTTGCCGGATGATGTGCCGGAAGAGGTGAAGATCCGCCGCCTGCAAGGGATGATCGACCTGCAAAACCAGCTTTCAGAGGCCAGCAACAAACGTGATATCGGCAAAGTATTTGAAGTATTGATCGAAGGTTTCTCCAAACGTTCGCGTGAACAGCTTTTCGGACGTACCAGCCAAAACAAAGTGGTGATCTTCGACAAACGAGACTATAAGGTGGGCCAGTTCATCCAAGTCAGGATCGAACGTGCCACCTCAGCCACCCTGTTCGGAACCCCGGTTGAATGAGGTGTCTGTCCATAAAAAAGAGGCTGTGTGATTGCACAACCTCTTTTTTGTATTGTTCTATCTTATGATTTTATGCCAACTTATGGATGACCAAACCCGAGCGCAATTTCGGTTCAAACCAAGTTGTTTTCGGAGGCATGATATTCCCCGTATCCGCAATGTCCATCAATTGCTTCATGGTGACCGGATAGAGTGCCAAAGCCACCTTCATCTCACCGCTATCGACACGACGCTTCAACTCGCCCAAACCGCGGATACCGCCTACGAAGTCAATCCGCTTGTCGGTACGCAGATCCTTGATTCCCAATATCTCATTCAAGATCAGATTGGAAGAGATCGTCACATCCAACACACCAATCGGATCGTTGTCGTCATACGTACCCTCCTTGGCAGTCAGTGAATACCATTTGCCACCCAAGTACAGCGAGAAGTTGTGCAAAGCGGCCGGTTTATAGATCTCTTCGCCCTTTTCTTCCACATCGAAGTGCAGACGAACACGATCCAGAAATTCAGCCTCGCTCAGTCCGTTGAGATCTTTCACCACCCGATTGTAATCGATGATGGTCAACTGATTGGCAGGGAAACAAACAGCCATGAAATAATTGTACTCCTCATCGCCCCGATGGTTGGGATTCTGTTGTGCCTTTTCAGCACCGACCAATGCAGCAGCAGCCGAACGATGATGACCATCTGCAATATAGAGTGACGGAATGCGGGCAAACAATTCTGTGATATGCCGGATGTCCTCTTCCCCATCAATCACCCAGAAGGTATGGCCGAATCCATCACCCGGTGCGATGAAATCATACTCCGGCGTACGTGCCGTATATTTTGCCACGATGGCATCCAATTCCGGATTTTCGGGATAAGCAAAGAAAACAGGCTCCACATTGGCATTGTTGACCCGCACATGCTTCATGCGGTCCTCCTCCTTGTCACGGCGTGTCAATTCATGCTTCTTGATGTTTCCTTTCAGATAATCATCCACATACGCACACAACACCAGACCATATTGGGTATGGCCGTTCATGGTCTGCGCATAGACGTAATACTGTTCTTTCTCATCCTGTACCAACCAACCCTTGTCTTGGAACATCTGGAAATTCTCCGCTGCCTTCTCATAGACAGCCGGATCATGTTCATCCGTTCCCACAGGAAAATCGATCTCCGGCTTGATGATATGGTACAACGATTTCTCGTTGCCTTCCGCTTCGGCACGTGCCTCAGCAGAATTCAACACGTCGTATGGTCTCGAAGCCACTTGTTCTATCAACGCTTTCGGCGGACGAAGGCCCTTAAACGGTTTTACTATCATAATCGGATCACTTGTTTACTTGATACTTCCTATTCCCATTCACAATGAAATCCACAATCTGCCGGGCAGCTGCGATACCCGCATTGATATTGGCCTCAGCCGTCTGAGCACCCATCTTCTTCGGTGTGCTGAAATAACGGCCTGCATAGGTTTCCGCCAAATCTGCATGGATGGCCGGCATGACATCTGTCAGGTACTTGAAGTCCGGACGAGCCTCAAACATCTGTACCAGTCCCTGTTCATCCATCACCTCTTTACGGGCGGTGTTAACCAGGATGGCACCCTTCGGCATGGTATTCATCAACGCATAGTTGATAGACCCTTTCGTCTCAGCCGTAGCCGGGATATGCAAAGATACAATCTGACAAGTCTTGAACAACTCTTCCGTAGAAGCCAACGCCTTGACTCCATCCGCCTCAATCACGGAAGCCGGACAGAATGCGTCAAACGCATAAATATCCATACCGAATCCCTTGGCAATACGGGCCACATTGCGTCCCACATTTCCATAAGCCAGAATACCCAGCTTCTTGCCCTTCAATTCAATACCGGCTGTACCGTTGTAAAAATTGCGGACACCAGACACCAACATACCGAACACCAGTTCTGCCACGGCATTGGAGTTCTGTCCCGGTGTATTCATGACACACACCTTGTGAGCAGTCGCGGCAGCCAGATCCACATTGTCATAACCCGCCCCGGCACGGACCACAATCTTCAGATTCGGAGCAGCAGCCAATACCGCTTCATCCACCTTATCACTGCGGATAATCAAAGCATCCGCCTTTGCTACAGCCTCCAACAGCTGTGCTTTCTCTGTATATTTTTCCAACAGTGCCAGATGCATACCGGCACCTTCCACCACTTCACGGATTCCCTGCACGGCGACAGGAGCAAAGGGTTTTTCTGTGGCAACTAAAACAGTCATATTCTACCAGATTTAATGTGAACGGAATCAATGTTTCTTTTCAAACTCTTGCATACAAGCCACCAGTGCCTCTACACTGCTCTTCGGCATGGCATTGTAAAGGGAGGCACGGAAACCACCCACTGAACGGTGCCCCTTGATGCCCACCATACCAGCGGCAGCAGCAAACTGGCTGAATTCCTCTTCCAGCTCTTTGTAATCATCATTCATGACGAAGCAGACATTCATGATGGAACGATCTTCCGGAACCACTGTACCGCGGAACAACTTGTTACGGTCGATCTCGTCATACAGAATAGCCGCATTCTCCTTGTCCTTCTTTTCCATGGCGGCAATACCCCCCTGTTCCTTGTACCATTTCAACGTCTGCAAGGCTGCGAAGATCGGCAATACAGGAGGCGTATTGAACATAGAATCCTTATCGACATGCGTCTTATAGTTCAACATCGTCGGGATGGGACGATCCACATGACCCAGTGCGTCCACACGGACAATGGCCAATGTCACACCGGCCGGAGCCAAGTTCTTCTGTGCACCCGCATAGATCAGGTCATACTTAGAAATATCGATCATACGAGAGAAGATATCAGACGACATATCACATACCAGACGCTGTTTCACATCCGGGTCCTGACGGATCTCCGTTCCGTAAATCGTATTATTAGATGTATAGTGGAAATAATCCGAATCATCCGCGATCGTATAGTTTTTGGGAACGTATGTATAGTTTTTATCCTTAGAAGAGGCTACGACTTCCACTTCACCAAACAACTTGGCTTCCTTGATCGCCTTAGAGGCCCAAGTACCTGTATCGAGATAAGAGGCTTTCTTTTTCAACAAGTTGTACGGAGCCATACAGAATTGCAGACTGGCACCACCACCCAAGAAAACAACTTCATAACCTGCCGGAATATCCAACAATTCTTTGATTAAAGCACGTGCTTCATCGTTGACGGCCACAAACTGTTTGCTACGATGAGAAATCTCCAACAAAGACAATCCCATATCTGCAAAATTTTCCACTGCCGCAGCAGTATTCTTGATCGTGTATTCACTCAAGATAGACGGACCTGCATAAAAATTGTGCTTCTTCATATCAAATCGTTTTTTAAGATTGTTATATAATCATTTTTCACTTGCATTCTTTAACAGGCGGCAAATGTACACATTTAATCGTTATTCGAAAGCTAAAAGTAAAATTAATGCGCCAATAACCGATCAAATTGTCATATTTTCCCTCCTATTCATAACGATCCTTCCACAAACGCCTCATCTGCTCCGCCAGTTTATGTTCAGCCGGATTCTCCTGCGGCCTCCACAAACGTTCGTGCAACAGCTCTTTCGGAAGATACTCCTGATTGACAAAATGGTTCTCGTAGTCATGCGCATACTTGTACTCTTTCCCGTAGTCCAGTTCCTTCATCAACCGGGTCGGAGCATTACGCAAATGCAACGGAACAGGCAGGTTTCCGGTACGGTTCACCAGCTCCAAGGCCTCATTGATCGCCTTATACGACGAATTGCTCTTCGGGCTGCAAGCCAGATAGACGGTGGTCTCGGCCAGGATGATCCGTCCCTCCGGCCAACCGATCTTTTTCAACGCATCAAAACAGGTGTTGGCCAAAAGCAAAGCATTCGGATTGGCCAATCCTATATCTTCCGAGGCAGAAATCACCAACCGGCGGGCAATAAACTCCGGATCTTCCCCTCCGGCCACCATACGGGCCAGCCAGTAGATGGCAGCATCCGGATCACTTCCACGGATCGACTTGATAAACGCAGAAATGATGTCGTAGTGCATCTCGCCCCCCTTGTCATAAGCCGCCGGATTCTCCTGTAACCGTTCAATGACCTTTTGATCCAAAATGTCAATTTCGTCTCCCTCTTCCGCAGAGACGACCAGTTCCAATATATTCAACAACTTCCGCGCGTCTCCACCGGAATAGCGGAGCAGCGCGTCAGTCTCTGTCAGATGGATCCTTTTCTCCTTCAAGCAAACATCCTCCGTGACGGCCCGGTGAAGCAAATCCAACAGATCCTGTTTGCCCAATGATTTCAACACATAGACCTGACAGCGGGAAAGCAACGGACGTATCACCTCAAAGGAGGGGTTCTCGGTCGTCGCACCGATCAAAGTCACGACCCCTGTCTCCACCGCATTCAGCAAAGAGTCCTGTTGCGATTTGCTGAACCGATGGATCTCATCGATAAACAGAATCGGAGACACCGAATCAAAAAAACGATTGCTCTTTGCCTTTTCAATCACCTCACGCACCTCCTTGACACCCGAACTGATTGCACTCAGTGTATAGAAGGGAGCCTCCAACTTTCGGGCGACAATCTGTGCCAGGGTCGTCTTGCCCACCCCCGGCGGTCCCCACAAGATAAAAGAGGGAACATGACCGGCTTCAATCATCTTTCTCAACACAGCCCCCGCCCCTACGAGATGGGATTGTCCAATATACTCGTCCAGCGTCTTCGGACGCATTCTTTCTGCTAATGGTTGACTCATCATGGGAGCAAAAATCGGATATTTTCTTTAGTTGACAAAACCAAACGGAAGAAATTTATCAGATAAGGATCATGTTTGAAAGCAGTATTTTTAAACAAAATGACAGCACACAAGGCAATCGACAATACATTCAAGACCAAGGAATCTATCACTTTGACACCAAACAAGCCTATATTCTTCACAATCGCGCCATGCAATGCAGAAAAATCCTGCGTTGCATGGCGCAACTCTTTATAAAAAGGAATGAATCAGTCCCGCTTGACCAGTTCGAATCGTTTGTCAATACAGGGAGGCAATTCATTCAAATAATGTGTCACATAAATCAAGGTCTTTCCCGGGCGGGCACAAAACGCCTCAATGACCCGTGTAGCCAACTTCTTGTTGTGCACATCCAACCCATGCAACGGCTCATCCAGAATCAACAGATCGGGATCTTTCACAAACGAACGGGCCAACAGCAACAGCCGCTGTTCTCCGGAGGAGAGGGTCATGAAAAGACGATCCTTCAACTCCTCAATACCCAATAAACGCATCCAGGCCAAAGCCCCCAACTCCTGTTCCTGATTGCACTGCCGGTAGAGTCCGACAGAATCAAAATAACCGGAACCGACAATCTGCCACGCCGGTACATTCGCCTGATAGTAAAGATGCATTTCCGGAGAGACATAGCCGATCCGTTTCTTGATATCCCAAATACTCTCTCCCGACCCCCGTTTTCGGTCAAAAAGATAGAAGGTATTGGCATACGACTGGGGATTGTCAGCATACACCAAACTCAACAAGGTGGATTTTCCCGATCCGTTCGGACCGCTCAATGCCCATTTCTCCCCATTCTTCACCTCCCAATCCAAATCCTGGAGAATCACCCGCTCGCCATAACGAATGGTCACATGTTCCATCCGCAACGTCACATCATGCAAAGAGGGAACACGCTCCTCTCGGACCGGCAACCGGATCGGCTGCGTATGCCAGTCCTGTCCCCCTTCTGACGGGAAGAGACGGGCTATCAAGGCCCGATCCGACAAAAAGGCCTCCCGTGACATCGGCGGCATACATACCTTATTATATATAGGGAGCACGTGCGTCACCATCGACGGAATGTCCGACGGATCAGAAAGCAACAGGACCACCTGTGTCTGATGCAGGTGGGTCACCTCATGCAACATCTCCGCCAACAGCTTGCGGGAAGCCGCATCCAGCCCGATAAAGGGATTATCCAGTATCAACAGCCGAGGCTGTTTCAACAGCGTACGGACAATCAAGAATTTTCTCAATTCACCACTGGAAAGATAGATCAATTTCTTGGAGAGAGACTCCTCCATGTGAAACATCCGGCACAACTCTTCATATCGGGCATCTTTCGGACCTTTCCCCAACAGCTCCGACACACAAGGGACATCCTCATTCTCCGTGGCATGCCATCGTTGCTGATAATAGGTATTCTTCAAATCCGCCATCGAATAGATATCCTTAAAAGCCAGACTGCGGATATGGTCACTGACCGGTCCCGGCTGTCCATAACAGATTTCTCCCGAACGAATGGCAAACTTACGTTGCATCAAATCCGCCAATAGAGTCTTGCCGGCCCCATTGGGACCTATCACCGCCCATTGCTGTCCCTCTTCAATCGTCCAGCTGACCGGCTCGGCAAACCGCAACTCAGGCAAACGTGCCTCCACCGCCTCCAGACGTACAATATAGTTTCTTTCCATATATACCTTACATGCTAAATAACGGTGCAAAGGTACGACTTTTCCAGCTCTGAAACGGTCCAAATGCACAAGAAGGCCCTTTTCTTTCAAAATTTTTTAAGATGAAATTGTAAGAAACCCGCACCAGCCATATTCACAAAATATCCTATTTTCATAGGATTTGACCTCCTAATATGCAAATTCAACAGAAAACCCTATTTTAAAACGAAAAACCGTAACAGAAAAATGAATCTTTTTCCAAATTAAATGAATCAGAAAGTTTGTTTTTTACAAATAATAGCTATATTTGCAAGCGTATGAAAGCGTGTGTCTATAATATTTGCCAATGTGAATTGAACAAAAACGTCCAAATTGTCAAAAAGCAAATCCTAAGCATGTGATAAATTGATATTACACATGAGCATTCAAGGCAACGATGAGTACTGTTTTAAGGAATGAATAAACTTATACGATAATTTAAATAGAGTATTTATGAAAAAGGTCAACTTACTAATGGTGTGTCTCGCCTCCAGTATAGGTGTCGCTTCTGCTCAGACAACGAAGGTAACCGGTCAGGTTATTTCAGCAGAAGACGGAATGCCTGTCATCGGAGCTGCGATTGTTGTAAAAGGCACTTCGATCGGTACTGTTTCCGATCTGGATGGTAAATTTTCGTTGGAAGTTCCCGCAGATGCAAAAACAATCTTTATCTCTTACGTCGGTTTGAAAACGAAAGAGATGCCTGTTGCATCATTCTTGAATGTAAAATTGGAATCCGATTCTCAAGCCTTGGATGAAGTTGTCGTAACGGCCATGGGTATTTCCCGTGAAAAGAAATCCCTCGGATACGCCATTCAGGAAGTAAACTCAGAAGAATTGACGAAAGCAGGACAAATCAACGTCACAGGCGCCTTGTCCGGTAAAGTAGCCGGTGTACAGGTCAACCAGTTCGGTGGTAGTGTCGGTGCCTCTTCCCGTATTTCTGTCCGCGGTAACTCTTCATTGAGTGCAGACCAGCAGCCGTTGATCGTAGTCGATGGTGTACCTATCTCCAACTCGGCTCAACGTTCCGGTGATAACACCTATAACGGTGTGGACTACGGTTCTGGTTTGAACGATATCAACCCGGAGGACATCGAGTCTATGACAGTCCTGAAAGGTGGATCTGCCGCTCTGTACGGTATGCGTGCCGGTAACGGTGTTATCTTGATCACCACGAAGTCCGGAAAGAAGAGCGGTGGCGTGAAAGTGATGTACGACGGTAACTTCACAGTCGATAAGATCTCTACCATGCCGAAGTTGCAGAACTCCTACGGTCAGGGTAATATCGGTGACGAATATCACTGGCAAGAATATGCACCTGAACTGAGCTATCAGGAGTATGCAGAACAGTACGGTTTCACCTGGGTGGATGGTGCCAACGGTATCAATGACTTCTACGATGAGTCTTGGGGTCCCCGTCTGGATGCCGGCTTGAATCTGGTTCAGTTCGACAGCAACGGACAGAAAGCACCTTGGGTTTCCCGCCCGAACAACGTGAAGGACTTCTTCCAGACCGGTTACTCCATGAACCACACAATTTCTGTAGCAGCCAGCAGCGATAAGTCCAACACCCGTGCGTCTCTCTCTTTCCGTGATCAGAAGGGTACCGTACCCAACACGGACCAGAAGCGCTATTCAGCTCAGTTGAACTCATTCATCAAATTGAACAAATACATTTCGTATGATTTGAGCACCAGCTACACCCGTACGAAGAGTGACAACCTGCCGGCACAGGGTTACGGTGGTAACAACCCGATCAACTCCTTGGTGGCTTGGTCTGGCCGTCAGATCAATATGCAGTCGTTGAAGGACAATTGGGATCAGACAGATGCCAACGGGAACTACACGATGTACAACTGGAACAACAACTATCACATCAACCCCTACTTCAACGTGTACATGAACACCAACAGCTACCAGCGCGACCGTATCTTCGGTAAGTCTTCATTGTACTATCAGCCGTTCGACTGGTTGAAGTTTGAAGGCCGTGCCGGTGTGGATTACTACAACTCCGAATCGTTGGAGAAACACTATAAGGATCTCTCCGACTGGACAAGCGGTGGTTTCGAACATACGATTGAAAAGAACACGGAATTGAACTTGGACTTCATGGCCAGCTTCAACAAGACGTTCGGCGACTGGAACGTAACTGCCATGGCAGGTGCCAACTACCGTGACCTTTCCTGGACTTGGGACAAGATCGGTGCAACCGCTTTGACCGTACCGGGTGTCTATACCATTGCCAACAAGAGTGGTGACGCCATCACTTCGACAGACCACAGCCACAAACGCTCCAACTCTGTCTATGCCAACGTATCGTTGGGTTGGAAGAACCAACTCTATTTGGATGCCAGTGCCCGTAACGACTGGGATTCTACCATCAAAGATTCCTTCTTCTATCCGTCAGTCAGCATGAGCTGGATCGCCACAGAGACATTCCCGCAGCTGAAGGGTGAAGGCAATGTATTGTCCTTCTTGAAACTGCGTGGCGGTTGGGCAGAAATCGGTTCTGCAACCAGTGCTTATCGTAACCGCGCTTACTACTACATGGATACCAGCGGTGCATTCAACGGTGTTTCCCAGATTTACAAGAGTACCGTTTATCCGAACCCTGACTTGCGTCCGGAAAGTATCAAGACATGGGAAATCGGTGCTGAATTCGGCTTCTTGCACGATCGTCTGCATTTCGACGTAGCGTACTACCACAAGACAACTACCGACCAGATTCTGAACGTAACTGTTCCCTACTCCAGTGGTTATGGTGCTATGTTGATCAATGCCGGTGAAATCGAGAACAAGGGTATTGAAATCCAGGTGAAGGGTGACATTCTGGAAAGCAAAGAGGGTCTGAACTGGAGCTCTACACTGAACTTCTCTAAGGACAACAGCAAGGTTATCTCTCTGTATCCGGAATTAGGATTGAACACATACGGTATTGGTTGGACTTGGGGTATCGCCACACAGGCCCGCGAAGGTGAGAAGTGGGGTGCTTTGGTATCAACCGGTTACAGCCGTATCACAGAAGATGATGTAAAAGCCGGAACAGCTACTGCGGATCAGATCGGTGCCGTGAAGGTGAACTCAGCCGGTCTGGCCTCTACGAAGAGTGCACAGGTGATCGGTAACGTCACACCGGACTTCCTGATGAACTGGCGCAATGACTTTGCCATCAAGAACCTGAGCTTCGGCTTCCTGTTGGATTTGCGCGTAGGCGGTGACATCTGGTCACAATCTATGAGCCATGCATACACAGCCGGTACAGCTGAGATTACAGCGGCTGACGGTGTACGTGAACGTGCCATCGTAGCCGGTAAGGATGTAGCGACCAACGAACGTTTCGTGATGAAAGATGCCAGCGGCAAGTGGGTAGAGAACACCATCGAAACAGATGCCCAGACTTGGTATGAAGCCGGTGGTAACCCTGAAATGTATGTATTCGACGGATCTTTCCTGAAACTGCGTGAAGCAAACGTCACCTATCGGATTCCGAAACCCTGGTTGGCCAAGACACGTTACATCAGTGATGCTTCTGTTTCTTTCATTGCCAACAACCTCTGGTTGATTTGGGTACATAGCTCGAATACGATGCGTCTGGATCCGGAAACCGGTGGTGTATCCAGCGATAGCCGTGGTGTCGGTTTCGAACAGGCCTCTATCCCGAGTGCTCGTAGCTTCGGTCTGAAAGTTAATTTGACATTCTAATTTCAAACATTCTATTCAAGAGAAAGCATTATGAAAAATATATTCAAAAAATCAGCAATCGCTTCGTTGGCTTTCACGCTGTTGTTAGGCGGATGTACCAGCGACTTCGAAGAGATCAACACAGACCCTGATGCACTGCCGACTGGATCACCTACCAATCAGTTAGGTTATACCATCCGCGTGACAGGTTCCCGTCATGGTGGCTACGATGCTACTGAGTCATGGGCCGGTTATCTGGTCAAGATCCAGTATATGGACACCTATCAGTATCTGCCGACCAACAACACCTACGGAAACAAGTTCTCCGCTTGTTATCGGAACATCCAACAGTTGAACGACGTGCTGGAAGCCACAGAAGCCAACAAGGATGTCTTGAAGAATATCCGTTGGGCCGCCCGGATCTGGAGCGAATATCTGTGGTTGTTAAATACAGACCAGTTTGGTGATATTCCCTATTCAGAAGCCAACAAGGTAGCAGAAGATCTGATCAATCCCAAATATGACGCACAATCTGAAATCTATCCCTCCATCCTGGCTAATCTGAAAACGATCGCCGATGAAATGGCCGGTGGTTTAGGTTCCGATGATATTGGAGAGGGTGACTTCCTCTTTGGCGGTGACGCCTCTTTGTGGCAGAAATTCTGTAACTCCTTGCGTCTGCGTGCCGCTATGCGTATCGTGAATGTGGCTCCGGAACTGGCCAAGAGTACAATTGAAGAGATCGGTCAGAACGCAAGCCGTTATCCGATCCTGTCAGAGAGCGATGAAAACGCCTATCTGTACTGGCAAGGTTCAAAGCCTTGGAACGAACCGTGGGCAGACAATGCCTTGTCTCGTGACGATTATGGTCCCAGCAATATCTTCGTGGCTCACCTGAAGAAGATGGAAGACCCGCGTCTGCATACCATTTTGGTACCGGCTAATGAAGATGGCGAATACCGCGGTTATGAGAATGGTGCCTTGAAGGCTCCGGCTAACCTGAATACCATCTCTCGTGTAAGCGACATGTATCGTAGAGATGCATTCGGTTTCACTCCGTTCCTGAAGTCTTGCGAGAACTACTTCATCCTGGCAGAGGCTGCCGTTCGTGGATGGAGCGTCGGCATGACTGCACAGGCTGCCTACGAGAAAGCTGTCCGTATTTCTATGGAAGACAACGGTGTGGCTGACGAAGAGGTAGAAGCATACCTGGCTGGCAAGGGTAAGTTCAACGGTACATTGGATCAGATCTATATGGAAGAATGGGTTGCTCTGTTCAAGAACAACTGTGAGGCTTGGTCACTCTATCGCCGTACCGGTTTCCCGAAAGAGATCCAGACATCTGGTGAATATCCCGGTGCATACTGTGTCTATGGAACTGATCACAACGACGTACCGTTCCGTTTCCCCTATCCGGACAACGAATACAACTACAACACGGACAACGTGAATGCGGCATCTGCCGGTATCGTTGACTACACATGGGGCAAACAGATGTGGTGGGACACTCGTACGGGTGTGAAATGATCTGCACCATTTCGACATTTAAAATAAACATTCCGGACTTAACCGTTTTATACGAATAACGACACATATAGACATACAAGACCGGAAACGCGAGAGAGGGATGGTTCGTGAGAACCACCCCTCTCATTTTATTTTTCTCCGCCGATAGTCCGACAAACTACCGGTATGATTTTCTACTTTTCCCGCTTGTATTGATAGATCACTTTGCCATGCTCATCCATCCAATAGAAGGCCAACGCCTCATCAGACACGGAAACCAGTGTAAAACCTTCCGCCGGGCTGCAACTCTTTGTATCGGGTGTGGAAGCGACCTTCCGGGCCAACGAAGCCGAACTGTTCACCACATAATCGACTCCGCTGCCGGCCGGCTGGATATGCTGGAAATTGTGGATATGGCCGCAGAAATAGACATCCACCCCATACTTGTTCAACAAAGGTTCCAGATGGCGTTGCATATCTTTCCGTTCGCTGTCCTCCTTAGGGGTATCGGCATACACAGGATGGTGGCCTACCACCACTTTCCATTTGGCATCTGAGGCGGCCAATGTCCGGTCGATCCAGGCCAACTGTTCCTCCCGATCCTGCTTGACAGCATCGGGATATTTCTCCGGATCCTCCCGATATTTGTCTATCAAAGGCGTTGTATCAATCAGCAGCAGCAACAGTTTCTCCTGTTTGCCCGCCTTCATCTCCCGTGCATAGTAACGTGCCGGAGCAATCCAGCGGCGGCTCTTCTGACCGTAATCCAACACGGCTTGCGTATTGCCCCGGTATTCATGATTGCCATTGATGGCAAACCAATCCAGCATCAGTTCCGGATGACTGTAGATCAGCTCATAATTGGTCATCCACAGTGGATCATCCACACTGATCACCCCATTGAAATGATGCGTATCACCGGCAGCCACAATAAAATCAAGATCCACCTGTTCAGCCAAAAGGCCCATCAGTTCCGCAATCGGTTTCTGCTTGTAATACCCATTACGACCCAAATCACTGACTACATAAAAAACCTGTCCCTTCTCCGGCAGGTCTGGAATCTCCAACGAAGAAAAAGAGCCAGCAACTCCCGTTGCCGACTCCCCTCCGTCGTTCATCGGCTTCTCCGGCCGACAACCTCCCAAAAACGAAGTTGCCATCACGGCGGAGAGAGCCTTCAAGTAAGAACGTCTATTCATATATATGTTAGCAATAGTTTTTTATTTTGTACCAAATGCTCCGAAATAGGCGGACGGAGCTGCCACACCGTAAGAAGAGGTAGCCCCTGCCACCTGTTGCAATCCCGTGAACTGGATCGGTGATGTATGAAGCGGTGAGACATTGGTCAATCCTCCCTGCAAGGCAGGAGAGGCCGCCTGTAAATGGAAGTCCCATGCTGTATCGAAATCCGCAGGTACATGTTGCGTATCATCCTCCAAAGCCGCATTGATATTGACGTTTGCCTGCTGCTGGAAAGCCACAAACAACGGATCACCCTCTCCAGCAGAGAGACTCTTGATATCGTTGTCGAAATGAAGGATCCCCTCTTCCTCGTTTTCCTGCATCTGCTCGACGCCTACCTCAGTCGAAGCAAAATAGTAGTTGGGTGACAGGAGTGAACGGCTGTCCTCGACATCCTCCACACTGTGTTTCATACCGAAGCGACAATCATAGACCAAATTGTTGAAGACATCGGCATAAATGTTGGATTCCAACCAGATACTTCCACCTTTGACTTTCGGACGACGCCAACCGGAATTGACTACCGTATTGTTGTAGATCACCAGATGAGAAGCCGGAATCGCCTCGCTCAAACCGGAATTGGAGAGTTTGAAACCGTTGGTGTTCGCATCGTAAATCAGGTTGTAAGCAATATCTGCCTGACAACCGGATTTGAAGTTGACAGCCTCTTCCCCATCTTTACCATTCGCATAAAAGAGATTGTTCGTCACGATACAGTCGCCACCGGTAATGTAGATCTGATCCCCCTGATTGAAACGGAATGTACAATTGGTGATCACAAATTTTCCGTCTGTATAGTTGCAGAAATGGAAAGCCGGCACCACTTCACCTGTCTCTTCAGTCTTGAAGAGTGAATTTTTCCAAGACGCGGACTGATCACTGGTTGCAGCTCCACCATACTCCAGAATCGCATGGTCAAGTACCACTTCTTTTGTCTCATACCCACAGATAATACCGCCCCACAAAGCGCAATAACGTTCTGTCACCTTCTCAGCCGGTACGGTAAATTTGATCGGCTGTTCGGCAGTACCCATGGCATAGAGGTTACCCAGCACCACGATTTCCGGATGCAAATCCTCATTGTCAGCCACCACGGTTACACCCGGCTCAATATAGAGCGCACTGTCTTTCGGAATGACCAGATGGTCTGTTAACGTCACCGTTGAACCAGCCTCCCACACGATTGCATTGGCGGGATAACCACTTTCCGGTTCGGGTTCGGGAGCAGGTTCGGGAGTTTCAGGGGTCTCAGGAGTCTCAGGTGTAGAAACGATCGGATCATCATCGCTACAAGCCACGACATTCAGGGCCAGTGCCAGGCCCAGCAGATAAAAAACGGTTGATTTCATCTTGTTACATTTTGTTATTTAGTTTGACATAATCACATTTTGAAGCGGCAACCGATCAGGAACGTACGTCCGTAATGATCTTCCCGGATCAGCGTTTTGCCACTCGACAAATCCTGGTCCTCAAAACGTCCGTTCACCTCATTGATTGTCGGGATGTAACGGCGAAGTGCGGTATCCAGCAAATTGTTCGCCTTGGCAAAGAGCGAGAGTCCGCACTTGAAACTCTTCTCGGCCGAAAGATCGAGGGTGAACATGCCGTCTTCCCAATAATCGGAATCGAGATAATGGGAAGCAATGATGATCTTTTTGCCTGTATAGGCAGCTGCCAACTGTGCATCCCATCCGTACCGGGTATCTTTATACAGCAACGACACATTGCAGACATGTGGTGCCTGATTCACCATCGGACGCGACTGATCGACATTCTTGGCCTTGCTGTCACCCGATTCATCCTTATAATATACAGTCTTTCCTGTCGTGATACGTGAATAGGTATAGGTATAATTAGCCTTCACACCCCAATTGCGGATATATTTGATAACATCCAATTCGATACCGTAGTTGTTTGCATTACCCAAATTGACCGGGCCATATCCGAACTGCCGTCCGTTGATGGTCGTATAAGCCTCCTCGATCGGATCCTGGATATGTTTGTAGAACAACCCTACCATCAACTGTTCAGTCGGACGGGGGAAATACTCCCACCGCAAGTCAAAGTTGTCGATCTTGGCCCGTTTCAAGTCAGGATTTCCATATTCCGTATATTCCTCATTGATGATATTATAGGGGACAATCTCAAAAAAGCCGGGACGGTTGATCGAACGGAAATAGGAGGCCCGAAGATTCATGTTTTCCACCGGTACATATTTCAGATGTACAGAGGGCAAAAAGTCCCAATAGGTCTGCCGCCCTTCCGGATCATTCTGCGAGTTGGGATAGTACATGAAATAACCCTGGTCGGTATGTTCTGCACGCAATCCCACAATCAGATGTCCGTTCTCACGCTCCAGTTTACCCATCCAATAGGCGGCCCCGATGTTCTCGTGCGCATCATAGACCAACGGACCGACCCCACCTTGCGGTGTATTGATCTTCCAAGGAATCTCATTGAGTGTATTGAAATCGGTCCCCTGCACCGGATTGGTTCCCGACTCCGGCAGAAAACGGTAAGAGACATATTGGTTGCTTCGGTCCTTATCGCGGTACATACCGCCCACCTTCATTTCCAGACGGGCAAAGGAAAGGGGAAGCTGATAGTTCAGATTCAGATAGCCGGCCACATCGCGGTCCGTATTATGTTCCCACCGCCGCTCGGAACTCTCCGCCGAAATGTGCGGAACAAACTCCTTCTGATAGTTGGTCAGTGTGACATAGGTCCTATCCGGCATCTCATTTTTCGCTTTGGAGAAGACACCCGACCAATCCAAGTGCAATACGGAATTGAGTGCATGTTCCCCTTGCAAGGTACTGGCAAAGATCTGCTGTTCCACATAGCGCGAGCGTGTCTCCAGCTCCTGCTGCAGATTTCCTTTATCAGGATTATAATTCAGGCTGAAATCCGTATCAACGGTTTCACGTACCTGCCGGTTCTGCATCCCGATGAAGGCATTGTACCATTCCAATTTATGCTGCGGATTAAAACGGAAATCCAACTTGGCATGCACTCCATATTGGGATTGCTGTTCGGAATAGGTCCGGTCTTTCCGGCTGGTGACACGTACGGTACTCTCTGTCTGGTTCATCTGATCAGAAAAGAACAGGCTGCTGCTGCCTTTGTAGAGGTTCTGGTAACTGCCGGCCAACATGACACCCAACCGATTGTCCAAGAATCGATTTCCAATGGAGAGACCACCGGTCATGTTGGGCATCGGACGTTTATAAGACAGGGTTGTCGTTCCTTGGGGGAAATCAGCCAAGGTGGCTTTATAGGTATCCCCATACTGTTCACGCGGTGCTGTGTGCAGCAACTGACCGGCATCAAACTGGGCGTAGTCACGATCGAAGAAGGTGGAGTTGTACCCGCCGGCCAGATTGGCTTGCAGGGCAAAATGACCCGGCGCATCCTTCATCACCATGTTCACGGCACCTCCGGTGGCATCGCCCTCCATATCTGCTGTCAACGATTTGGTCACCTCGAGACGATCCATCAGTTCACTGGGGAAAATATTCAAAGGTACATACCGATTCTTGTTATCCGGACTGGGGATCTTCACACCGTTGACCAACGTATAGTTGTACCGTTTGTCCATGCCTCGCAGAATGGCATATTGTGCTTCACCGCTGTTGTCGCGTTGCATCGTAACTCCGGAGACACGCTGTAGCACATTCGCCACATTCAGGTCCGGAGAGATCTCGATACTTTTCGCACTGACAATGTTCAACACATTCGCAGCATTCTTCTCCATCGAACGGGCCTGATTGTCGGATCCTTTATCTGCCGTACCGATCACCACGACATTGTCCAGTTCCAATGAGGTCGGTGCCAAAGTCAACAAAATCGTTTCGGAAGAAGATGAGTTGACCACTACCTCCTGTGTCTGATAACTGATATAGCTACATACCAAGGTAATCCGCCCGCCTTCGGGCACATTTTTCAATACAAATGATCCGTCCAACCCTGTGGTTGCACCAATGGAAGGATATTCCTTAATATATAAGGAGGCGCCTATCAACTCTTCACCGGTCTGCTGGTCTTTGACTACACCTTTCAACAAGGCAGCCGAAAGATGACCGGACAATAATAACAAAACGGTTGTTGCAAATATGTTCTTTTTCATATCTCTGTTTTTCGCCGGCAAAAGTAGAGACGCCAAAAAACAGAGAAACTACAATTGTTTTACATTTCTGTTACAGAGATCTCCTCTCCCTGTCAGAAAAGGAAGGGCTTGAAGAGGGTCTGCCGCCTCTTTTCATCTATTTCCCGTTGCATCCTTTGTATAGCCATTTGAAAAAAGAAGTCGATCAGGTATTCATCCGTACCCTCCGTACGGATGCAACGCAGGGCGTCGATATACTCACTTTTACTTTCTTGGGGAATAATGACAATGGGATGTCCCTTCCCATGAAGAATATAATTGGCAAAAAGTCGTCCCAATCGGCCATTACCATCCCGGAAAGGGTGTAGGTATTCATAATAACCATGAAACCGCCCCGCAATAATCATGGGATGGATCAGATCGGCATCCAATGCCGCTTGGGTGGAAAGCAGCAGTTTCGGCACACGAGTGATCAATTGTTCATGATCGCCAAACAACGTATCACCCGCAGCCATATCCGTATCCGTATATTCACCGGCGTGGGCACCCGGATGCTTATAGGCAATGGTATGAAACATCAAGATACGGTGTGTCTCTTTCAACAACTCCTCTGTCAAAGGTACATGTATTTGCGAGAAGAGATATTCGTATGCATTGAAGTGGTCAAGCATTTCAAAAGCCTCAAAAAGTGTTTTCCCCTGTGGAATCACACCAAGCCCCTTTTCTTTTAGCTCCCTCGTATCATTGACAGAAAACGAGTTACCCTCAATCGCGCAACTATGAGCCGAGAAGAGCACCTCATTATACTCTTTCAAATCATCTATATTCATGCGCGAAGTCACTCGTTGGTTATATTCCTTGCGCAGGGCCTCATACATTTCTATCTGCTTCTCAAACATGATATGCCACGTGCTTTATGGTACAAACATAGTGATTTTTTCCGTATCTGCGAAAGCACGGATCATAATAACAACTGACCGGAAAAGTTCTTTGTCAAATAAAAATGTATCTTTGCCCGTCAAATAAAAATCAAATGCGATGAAAAAACAGCTATTTCAAATAGGAGTCGCCGTGCTATGCGGACTCACTATGAACCAACGACTTGTTGCCAATGACCCGTCTCTGCCAGAGTCGGATCCATTGACCTTCTCACCGGACCAATACACAGAAAGAACGCTCACCTTCCCGAACGGAAAGACTCTTCGTTTCCGTGCCTATGAGCGTATGTATTATGTGTCGCACATCGAAGATTCCACCTATCAATGCATGAATCTGTATGTACCGGAAACCGCCTACGAGCAGTCGGACAAGACTCCGATTCTGTTACGTACTTATGTAGGAGGCTACATGGCAGCCAAAGCCGTTGCACCCTCTGCTACTGATGCTACGGGACGGGCTTTGGCGGAAGGCTACGTCGTGGCTATACCCGGATCACGCGGGGCCAACTCCAGCGTGACACAACCGGACAGCAGCAAGCTATTCACCGGCAAAGCTCCGGCCGGATTGCTTGACCTGAAAGCCGCAATCCGTTATATACGCCATTTTGATGCAACTATGCCAGGCGATGCAGAACAGATCATCACAGACGGCACCAGTGCCGGCGGTGCCTTGTCTTCCCTGTTGGGGCTGACCGGTAACCACCCGGCCTATGAGACTTATCTACAGGCTATGGGAGCTGCCCAAGAGCGGGATAACGTATTCGCCTCCGTCTGTTACTGCCCGATCATCGACCTCGACCATGCCGACATGGCCTATGAATGGCTTTATAGTTGCACGAACACACGCGCCCGGGCCTTAAGTCCGGAACAGATCCGCATTTCAGAGGAGTTGGCCAACCAATATATGGACTATGTGGAGAGCCTGGACATGCGGCTCCCCGACGGTACACCGTTAGACCGGACTAACTATCTCGACTACATGAAGTCGTTCCTCATCCAGTCTGCCCAACGTGCCCGCAACGAAGGGATGGACTTCACTCCGGAAATGGGGATTAGCCGCAACCAGCATAAATCACCCTGGGGTGTATTTGAAGGGGAATTTATCCTGGACATTGACCTGAACAACTATCTGAATTTCATTGCCACCCATCGGAAACTGAAGACACCGCCCGCCTTTGACCAACAGGGCGTACTCGTGGAGGAGGCAACACCGGAGAATCAAGTGTTTGGAGATGCGCAGGGACACACGGTAAACTTTACCGACTGGAGCCTGCAGAAAGCGACCCGCAACAGCAAGGCCACCCTTGACGCCTCCTTGCGTGAACGGGTACGGATCATGAATCCGATGAATTTCATTCACGATGCCAAGGCCACACACGCCACACATTGGTTTATCCGGCATGGCGCACGTGACCGCGACACGGCTTTTCCCGTTCCAGTCAATCTCTATACCCAACTGGTACAAAAGGGGTATCAGGTAAACTTTGCGTTACCCTGGAACAGAGACCATGAGGGAGACTACAACCTGGATGATCTCTTCGAATGGATCCATCAGACGGTCGGGACACGTCCGTGATCATTCTTCATCGGTTTCCATACATCTGTTCATAGTAACGGATGTAATCACCGCCCGTGATGGCTGTTACCCAGTCCTGATGTTCCAGATACCAGCGGATTGTCTTCACGATGCCCACTTCAAAAGAGGTCTCCGGTACCCAACCCAACTCAGCCGTGATCTTACTCGGATCAATGGCATACCGTTGGTCATGGCCGAGACGATCTTTGACGAACACGATCAGGTCATCGTTGATCCAATCAATGGAGAGCAGCCCATCCGGACCTACTTCGCGCCGTTTCAATGCCTCCCGATAGGCAGGCTGTTCCGTCATCAGCTGGCGGATGGTACGAATGGTCAGCTTGACAATTTCAATGTTCTGTTTCTCGTTGTGTCCGCCCACGTTATAGACCTCACCGGCACGACCCTTGTGAATCACCAAATCGATTGCCTTGCAGTGATCCTCCACATAGAGCCAGTCACGGACATTGGTACCGTCTCCATAGACCGGCAACTGTTTTCCTTCCAATATGTTTTTAATGATTAGCGGGATCAGCTTTTCCGGAAAATGATAGGGTCCGTAATTGTTGGAGCAGCGGGTAATGCTGACCGGCATCTTATATGTATCGGAATAGGCTTTCACAAACAGGTCGGCACTGGTCTTGGAAGCACTGTAAGGGCTGTGGGGGTCAAGCGGGGTCTGCTCGGTAAAGTATCCCTCTGCGCCTAAACTGCCATACACTTCGTCGGTAGAGACCTGATGAAACCGGACATCCTCACGCCAAACAGGATAACCGGTAGCATCTTTGCCTACCACCCATGCACGCCGGGCGGCATCCAACAGATTCTGCGTTCCCAAAATATTGGTCATCAAGAAAAGTTGCGGGTTCTCAATGCTCCGATCGACATGGCTCTCGGCTGCAAAATTGACCACACAGTCAAAATGGTGCGTATCGAAAAGCTGGTTGACCAGCTCCCGATCACCAATGTCTCCCTTGACAAATTCACAACGAACGCCATCAATGTCATCCGCAATCGTGCCCAAGTTACCTGCATAGGTCAGCAGATCCAACACGACAATATGAATCTCTGCATAGTGGGCCAACATATATTTAATGAAGTTGGCGCCGATAAATCCGGCTGCGCCGGTGACTAAATAATGTTTCATCTATCTAACAGGTTTTTTCAGTGATTCAAAAGTTAAGTTCTGCATCCGCCAGCAGAGGACTCTGCTGATCCTTCGGAGAGAGGATCGCCTTCATCCCCTCCCAGGAGCGCCAAGCCACTCCGATGGTCGGATCGTCAAAACGGATTCCCCGTTCATGAGACGGCATATAAGGATTATCCACTTTATACGTAAAGATAGCCTCTTCACTCAAGACCTGGAAACCGTGGGCAAACCCTTGCGGAATAAAAAGCTGACGTTTGTTCTCTTCCGAGAGCTCTACGGCCACATGCTTTCCAAATGTAGGCGATCCGGCACGCAAATCCACCGCCACATCCAGCACGCAACCTCGAATGACACGCACCAACTTGGCCTGTGAATAGGGGGCCAATTGGTAATGAAGACCCCGCAACACCCCTTGGGTAGAACAGGACTCATTATCCTGTATAAACCGGACCTTGCCTATCACATCGTCAAACTCCGCCTGCTTATAGGCTTCCATAAAATAACCGCGTGCATCGTTGAACACATTCGGCTCCACGATCCAGACACCCGGCAACTCCGTCTGCTTATATGTCATATTTTCACATATTAAAATTCCACCGGCAAAGATATAATAAAAAAGCTAAATCCCCTGATTTCACCAAACAATCTGAGAGAAGAACGATTTTA
>JBJECC010000153.1:0-1674 GCA_051870655.1 Parabacteroides sp.
CTAAATAAGTGCGGTTATGAAAAAATATGTTTTCTTTGTATGGAGCTGTATTGCTTGGCTGCTGTCTTGTACAACACCCGAACGCTCTTCCTGTTCTGTGGATGCAGATATTGACTATTGTGTGGGGAAGGTCAGGATGGCTCTTTCCGATCTGGCTTCCAAGGGATGTGATTATACCCTGATGCCTCGTAACATTTGTGAGGAGGATTCGGTTTGGCATTGCCGGAAAGCCATTCCGGAGGAGTGGTGTTCCGGTTTCTGGCCCGGCATCTTGTGGTATGCCTACGAAGCAACCGGAGATTCTGTCTTGAAAGAACAGGCTATGCGTTATACGGCCTCTTTGGACTATATGGCATGGAGACCTATCTATGATCATGATCTGGGTTTTATCCTGTTTTGCAGTATGGGAAACGGTTGGCGCCTCACGGAAGATCCGGGATATAAGAGGGCTTTATTGGCGGCTGCCGATTCGCTGTCCACGTTGTTTAATCCGGCTGCAGGTACGATTTTGTCTTGGCCGAGAAATGTGGAGATGTTGGGAGGTCATAATACCATCATGGACAATATGATGAATCTGGAACTGCTCTTTTGGGCCGCAAAACATGGGGGAGATTCCCGCTTGTATGATCAGGCAGTGAAACATGCGGAGACTACCATGCGTTACCATTTCAGGGAGGATTACTCCTGTTATCATGTGGCTGTCTATGACAGCCTGTCCGGAAAATTCCTGAAAGGAATCACCCACCAGGGTTATTCGGACAGTTCCATGTGGGCTCGTGGGCAGTCGTGGGCGATTTATGGATATACATTAGTTTATAGGGAGACGGGTGACCCTGCATTCCTTGATTTCGCTTGTAAGGTAGCAGATGTCTATTTGAACCGGTTGCCTGAAGATGGAGTCCCCTATTGGGATTTTGACGATCCTGCCATACCGGATGCTCCGAGGGATGTTTCTGCCGCTTGTGTGGTCGCTTCGGCCCTTTTGGAATTGCAATCCTATTGTCCCGGAGAGAAAGGAGCATCCTATCTGCGTCATGCCCGTCACATGTTGGAGACACTGGGTTCTGAAAAATACCGTTCAAGAGAGGGGAAAGTTTCCTTCCTCGATCACTCGGTGGGACACTATCCTGCAGGAAGTGAGGTGGATGCTTCGATAATTTATGCAGATTATTACTATATCGAAGCGCTTACCCGTTTAAAATCTGTATATTTGACTGTCGAATTCAAATAGGTTTTGTATGGACGTGAACGATATTCGTGGAAACAGGGTCTGGATCCTGATAGCCCTTTTATGGGGTGTCAGTATGGTTTCTTGCCGAAAGGCAGGAGATTCCATTACAGTTGAGGTGGCCAATGAATCGAAAGAGGCGGTTCTCGATAAAATGGTAGAGCTGTCATTGGCTGATTTGCATAAAAAATGTACCGATGGCAGTCGGTCGTTCCGGGTACTTGATGCAACGGGAAAGGAGATTCCTTCGCAACAGACGTATGATTCGCTCCTGATTTTCCAAGTGTCTCTTCCGGCTGGCCAAACGGCCCGATATAGGATAGAGCCTTGTGATCTGCCGCTTGACTATCCATCGAAAGTAGGGGGCCGGATCTATCCTGAAAGGGATGACGATGTGGCTTGGGAGAATGAACGTGTGGGATTCCGGGCGTATGGACCGGCTCTCC
>JBJECC010000154.1:0-9240 GCA_051870655.1 Parabacteroides sp.
TCTTTAACAGGAAATCCTTGATTCTATGCACAAAAACCTGCTTGGTCTTCTGCACAATCTCTGGATATTGACCACGTAGCTGTTTGCCAAGAGCCGCATACGCCGATAGCCAAGGATAGGTCTGCCGAATCTTCCAATTCAGGATGATGGCATGGAGGATGCCGAACCCCAACTCTACCGCCACCCAGAGATAGAGATTGCCGATGTAATAGACAGAAGCCATCTGCACAAAGGTCTTCACGAGGGTAGCCGTCTGAAAATAGGCTGTCACTACATAGTTCTTCTGGTCGGCTGTCAGTAGGATTTGGCGGAAATTCACAAAGTAGCCAATCAATGAGGAAACCAAAAAGGAGAAGAAGGCAAAGTAGATGATACCGAGTTCAAAAATTGTATGCCGAAAGATAAGCGGCAAAAAGAGACTGACCAAAAGGGCTACTCCCAATACAAAACTACCAATGTAGCGATAAAGGCAACCGAAAACGGAGACAATACGGTTGATCTCCTCTCGATTACCCTCAGAAATAGGCTTATAGAGGGCATAGCTAACCGAGGCTCCTACCCCCAACTCAGCCAAGTTGAGGAGCCCCAAAATATTTTGAAGCGTACCTGTCAACCCCATAAAGTCTGCCCCCAAATGTTCTAAGAAGATCTTCCGGGAGAAGAAGGAGACAAGGAGTGCCAACAGGTAGAACAGTAGGTTCACCTTGGCATTCAACACCGACTTATGGGTACGCGATTCTTTGCTCATTGCTGACTATCTACATAGGTATTGGGTTGTGGAGAGATATACCAATCCCAGAAGGAGGTATTGGTCATATCCATGGCCCACGGTGAGAAGGAACGATAGGCTTCGCTAATTGGAGTGCCCTCCTTCGGCCAATTCCAGCTACCTGCCACTAAGATGGCCTGCGGCAAAAGTCCCGGCTCATAGGGGAGGGTCAACAGATCACCACAATCTTCACAGGTACCACGCTGCACTACAATGTAAAACCGCTTCGCATCTTCGGTCATCGTGTATTCCTTGCTCCATTTTACACTGCCTAACTCGACAAAAGGTATCGGAGGATACGTAGAGGTGGTATTCACCTTAGAATCTGTCTTCCTACCGAATAGTTCATGGATCTCCCCCAGGTTCTGATCGCCATCAGGACCCTCATAATGGAGATACATTTTGGATGTAGAGCCAGCAGCCATCACTGTCACTGAACAGACTTCGTTCTCATAATCCGGCTTCAATCGGATCACGGCATCGTTAAAATCGAAGTCGGTATCACGCCACATGTCCTCATAAGCGATTGTCCATACATATGACTGTAGCGATAACAATAGTGCATCTATATCAGGATTCACGATAATAGGCATCTCACTCTCCATCTCAGCATGCAAGCCGAAAAGCACATCATTACAGTCGAAATCGCCAGACGTATCTGCATCTTCCATACCCATGATAGTATATCCGCCGTCTTGAATCACCACACTACGGTGTTTGCCGTCTGTATTCAAGGTCTTGGCTGACCAATTCATTTCATACATGGGATCGGGTAATTTGCTTGAAGGTAACCCTCTTTTTACGTTATTCTCACGCTGTGCATTATTAATCTTTCCTGTAGCTTTCAGATAAAATCCTACCCGATCACCCGGTTTCACATCAATCCTCCAAGTCAAGCCACGTGCTTTGGTGAGTCTACTGCCATATCGATCCATCACAAGCTGGATGTTGTAGGCGTCGTCATCCAATCGCTCGGTAACGGTGGTAAAAGGGGCCTCATAACCATCCCGATAATCAAAATTAGCATCATACCAAATATCCGTTTCTCCATCCAATTGATATTGTAACTTGGCTTTCCCGTTAATATAATCCAAGGTATGCGTATCAACCATATCCACGAACTCTAAGTCTTGGTAAGTACCGGGAGAATGACGATAGTATCCTAAAATACGAGGCTTTTGCATACCAGTGAATCCATAATACATAGTCACTTCAAATGGTCCTTGTGAAATGAGCTCATAGTTATCCTTGAGTCCAAGTCGTTCAACATCCATACCCTCCTTCGTATATTGAGTGACAATTTCAATACCCTTCCGATCCACCTCCGTATAGCCAATGTTGGGCAGGATATCCGTACCATATAGGGAGGCACCCGCACGGATATCCCCTTGGCTCGCCCGTAAGGCTGAAGAGCCTGTGTCAATGATCTGTTTCAACATATCAATCTCGACAGACTGCTGAACACTGCCGGTCAAGTATAACTCCCCAGTCACCACATGCGTACCATCTTTTGCCATCAGCACCACCGTTCGGTTGGCACTCTGCGGCACGGTCATATAAAACAGGCTATCCTGCGTGACGCTCTTATAGTCATATAAGGTTCCCTCCTCTTCTCCAATTGCATAAGCAGAAACACTGGTAGGAACCTGTGTTTTAACTGTCACCTTCAATTGCACAGCCGTACGCCACCATTGCATGGAGCTAAATTCTCCACCAATCAAATCCGCAAAAGAGATTTCCGTACGTTTAATTGCAGAAATCTCCTGATCGTCCGTACAGGCTGCCAATGAAACCATGACAGCCAGCAACACCCAACAAAAAGTTTTTTTCATTTTCCTATTCAGTTTGTTATGATGATCACTTTGCCTTCCTCCATCCGCCATTTCACCGAGCCCTCCATCGCTCGAATGACATCGGACAAATAGGAGGCTTCCATAGAAGAGCCGGCCTTCGCCAAGAAACGCTTAGCATCAGTCAATCGCTTCATCTGCACACAGGCAGAAACCGCATTGAGGTTGGCCGTCGGATCATCGGGATATTGCAGGGCAGCTGTTACCAGCGCATCCAGCCAACCGTCTGTTCCCTCCCCATAGCTCTTTGCCACTTGATAGATCTCCTCCACACTCAAGGCTTCCGGATGTGTATAGATGAGGCGACGGGCATCCTTCACTTCATAGTGCTTTACCACGTATTCGATTACATAGTCAGTGTGGCGCAAGCCGGGATAGACATATTGCAACAGCCAGCGGTAGGGTTGCCCGCCACCCACATATTTCAATCGTGCCTCCTTCTCATCCGGCTCCATGGGGGAGTCGATCACCCCTAACAGCTCCTCCCGATATTCCAGTACGTAGTCGGGCATCGCCGGGGTTTCAATCACAGTCTCATGTTCATACCAGATGTCTCCTTTCACCCGTCGGCTGTTGCCGCGTGTCTCTATGAAGGCACGTAAGTTGTCCCAGTCTTCCGGTGTGAAAGTGGTCTCAACAATCGATTCCGGAATCTGAAATTGTGCGCACACATACTCTTTCAGCGATTGGGTACGTCCACGTGCCAAACGGGTATTGTTGGAGTAGGGGCTCTCCGGAGAGGCATACCCGTGCAGTGTGACACGCAACACTTGGAAGCTTTTGTCGAAGAGAGCATGCTCAATGGTCGTCTGCATGCGCTCCAGCTCTTCCGGATTGCGGCGATACTGCGGATAGATGGTCATCTCGTTGACCGGGAAATCGAGGAAGGCACGCCCCATGATGCGGCGTACTTTGGTCTCTTCCGCCTCAGGCAACAGGAAGGGCAACCAAGGGACCGTTCGCAATCGGCTATCGTAGATGACGGGACCACTTGGAGTAACAGGCCTGTTGGGCTCACCGAACAGATAGGTGACCCCTACCTTCAGGTTCGTACGCATATCCATCGGGGCTCCTGTCTTCACGGCGTTGAACTTATCCGTAAACAGCGTATGACTCAACTCCATGCCTACGCGCCAATTGACATCTATTTTGTATGAGACATCCACACCCGCCCGTGCTGCCGGGATAACCCGGTCTCCTGTGGAGTAGGGGACAGCATAGGAGAGAATGACATCTTCGGGGTAGTCATAGGCGTACACAATGCCTACTCCGGCAAACGCCTTAACATTAAAACGCCCTTCTGGCTGATTCGGTTTGGCGAATGCATCAGTTATATCAAAGGTGCCATCTCCAAAAAGTCCGACACTGTTCCAATCCCACGTGTCAGCAGATTCACAGGCCGGTACGTTGCGGCTCTTGTTGTGATTGATCCGAAGGGCGGCCCGCCAGCCCCACAGTGCATTGAACTCCTCACCGATTCCGAAGAATGCCCCACCCGACCAGGGGTGGGAGGAAAATTCCGACATCGGCAGGTGCTCATTGGCAGACTTGTTGATGCCTCCATATAGCTGTAGATAAAGCACGTCTTTTCGATCCACAGACTGGTTGCCTCGTGGATCTTTCGTGTCTGCATATAGGTCACTGTTTGTCCAAAACAGCAGACAGATATTATATAAAATAAGGTATAGATTGCATCGTTTCATCATGATTGTTGAAATTCTCTTCTCTTAGGAACTACCATTGTTGGAATAATAGCCATAATGATAACCATAATGATAGCCATATCGTGTGATAATTGGAGTGGTGGCATTCAGGATAATGGAAAGATTCTTGAACTTACCTTGCTGGACATACAGGTCCAATTCGCCTACTAACTTGCGTTGGAAAAGACCGGCCCGAATTACATACAGGGTACGGTCCACATAACGATTGATAATGAAGGCATCCGCCAGATTCTCTGTCATCGGGCAGTCTATGAGGATGAAATCATAGTGTGGACGCAACTCCTCAATCAGCTGTGGCAAGCGAGGACCGGAAAGCAACTCTGTCGGATTGGGAGGTGTCGTGCCGACCGGAAGTACGGAGAAGGTGGGATGATCTTCGACCGGATAGATCAGCGATGCCACATCCTCTACCTTTTCACCCAAGTAATCGGTCAGTCCCAGATCCCGATTACCTAATGTGCGTGAAGTGGATGCACGGCGTATGTCGCCATCGATCAGGAGAACCCGACGTCCTTTGATGGCCAACGTGAGGGCCAAATTCATGCTAATGAAGGTCTTGCCGGATCCGGCATGCATGGAGGTGATGATATAGACATTCCCATGTCCGTGATGGTCTGACATAAATTCCAAATTGGAGCGAAGCAGCCGAAAGGATTCATTGATCATATCCTGGCGACCATGTTGTACGACCAAAGGAGTAGGGGGGGCTTCCTCTTTCTTGAACGATAACCTCTTCCTCCAGGCACGGGTTTGTGGTTTTGCGTAGATGGGTATCTCACCTACAATCGGCAACAGGGTACGGCTCTCCACCTCTGATCGTTTCCGTACTGTCGTGTTGAGATTCTCCATGATAAACAGGAGAACTGCCGGCAAAAGCAGACCGAACAGGGCGGCTGCCATCAATACGCTCTTCTTTTTGGGGGCAACCGGGAACATGCTGCCATGCGGCATATCAATCACCTGTGTAGGTTCGAGGGTATAGGTCATACTGATCTCGTTCTCCTCTTTTTTCTGCAGGAGATAGAGATAGAGGCTCTCCTTTACCTTCTGATCCCGTTCCACAGCGAGCAGTCGTTTCGCCTGATCCGGACTGGAGGTAACCTTCTCTTTGGCCTCCTCGTTGTAGAGCTGGATCGCTTCCAACTGGATCTGCAATGTGCTTTCCAAACTGGAGAGGGTGGCCAAGATGTTCTGACGGATATCGTCTAACTCCGCTTCCTGACGCAGGATCAAGGGATTCTGTGTTGAGGTACCCACCAGGTTGTTCTTTAGCTTCAGCAGATAGCTGTTATAGGAGATAATTTGAGACTCCACCTCGCTATTGGAGAGACCCGTGTTGGTGGGTAAGAGCTGGTGCTGTGTCTTTTCGTCTTGCAAAAGGTTACGTATGTATTGCGCCATGGAGAGTTGATTGGTCAGTCTCAGCAAATCTGCCTCCGATTCCGCCTTCTGCTGCAGATAGAGATCGCTCACGCGATCCAAATCTGTAATCTGATGGTGCATCTTAAATACAGAAATGCTGTCATCTACTTTATCAAGTTCATTTTCAATGACATCCAAACGCCCATCAATGAAATGTGCACTGTTGTGTGTCAGTTGATTCCTTTCATTCATCCATCGCTCGTTGTACACCTCAATGACCGCATTCAACACCTCCTCAGCATGTCTGGGAGAATAATCCCAAAATTTAAGATTGATTACTGTCGATTGCTCTCCGTCTTGGCTCACGCTGAGTCTAAATTGGATCTTCTTTGCTTGGGATATTACTTGGCTTGAATCAATTGTCGGGTCTAACCGACGAACCACATCAGAAAGAAGTGTAAGAGAGATGTATTGACGCACCACATTCGAGACTTTGGTCGGTTGTTGGATTAACGACATGTTGTTGAATTCCGCACCACCCGCGGACTGTGCAGCCTTTGTTCCCATAGTTTCTTCTCTAACCAACACAGCCGCCTCACGTACGTATGTGTTGGGAGTCTTTATCAAATAATAGAAGGCGAAACATAGCGATGCGACAAGCGATGCGGCAAACCAATGGAGATGGCTGCGACACAGTACCCAGAACTCCTGCAGAGTCAGAAACTCTTCTGTCGGACGTTTTACAAATTGCGTATTGCTCATAATCCAAAATACGACTAAAAAATAAGTACGGCAAGAGTGGTCAGGAATGAGGCGATGGACAACCAGAGAGAGGGTGTCTGGAAGGCATTGCCTTCCCCTCTCGATTCACGCTTGCGCTTATCGTTCGGTGAGACATAGACCAGGTCGTTCTGCTCCAAATAGTAAGCGGGTGAGAGCAGGGTCTGCTGCATATGGGTCAGATCCACATAATAGACCTGATTGACCCCATCCACTTGGCGATTTACTAAGACAGTCCGTCGATTGCCATTGATCGTGAGATCACCCGCTTGGGCGATCGCATCCAGGATGGTGAAATGATCTTTGGTGATCGGGATGTTGCCCGGTGCAGCTACCTCTCCCAATACCCGTACACTGAGGTTGACATACTCGACGGTAACGATTGGGTCGCTGACTAATTCACGTGCAATCAACCGCTCCTTGATATAGGAGGATACTTCACCTCGCGTCATGCCTGCCACCCGGATCTTGCCCAGGACCGGAAAATCGATCGTTCCCTGTTCATCAACCGTATAGGCGAGGGCCTGTGAATTTCCGGAACTGCCAGCTGAAGTAACAGGTGTCACATCTGCCCCAAACACGTTACCACTTTTAGTGGTAGTAGTTAGCGCGAACTGCTGTTCGAGCATCGGGTTGCTGCTGTTGACCACAATATTGATCTTGTCCTCCGGCCGCAAGCGGAATGGTTGTTCCGTCTGCAAGGCCATGCCATTGAGTGCCTCAGCATCCTGGAAATAGGCAATGTCCTTGGGTGTGGAACAGGCATAAAAAAGGGTCAACAGTACCAAGAATGTACTTTGACGTATATACTGGTTCATTTCTCTTGTTCTCATTTGTTTAGTTGATTCTCTTTTACATTCAACTTGTGTTCGATCAGCAGGGTCATGAATGTCCAGACCAACAGATCGACGCAAAACATGACGGTGGTCCCCACAAAAATGGACAACGCCACATTCATGGAAATCAACAGACCGCTGACCATGATCAGGACAATCATGGTCATACGCTGGGACATGCCCAAAGCCATCAGTTTATGATGAATATGATTCTTGTCAGGCAGGAAGGGATTCTTGCCATGGATGACACGGATGAGATAGACCTTGATGACATCCAAACAGGGGATCAACAGCGGAGAGAATGCCAATAAAAAGGGATCGATAGGAACGGATACCGAAGAGGTATCCTGTACATTACAGAGTCGGATCCCTAAAAAACAGATCAGAAGTCCCATGGTCAGTGTACCGGTATCCCCCATGAAGATCTTCCGGTTCTTCTCCGCTTTGCCAAATACATTATAATAATAGAAGGGTATCAGCACGCCCACTGCAGCGAATGAAAGCAAGGCTTCGATGTATTGATGGAAAATGAAGAAAAACTCTCCATAAAAAATAAGGACAATGGCACAGAGTGCGGAAGCCAGGCCATCAATTCCGTCGATCAGGTTGATGGCATTGATGACATATACCATGACAAAAATGGTGAATGGAATGGCTACCCATGTGGGTAACGCGTAAATACCGAATAACCCATTGAAATCGATTATCAGGATTTTCCCACTGACAAAAAGCATACCGCAAATGATCTGTGCCAGAAACTTGATGTGATAGTCCACACCCTTCAAATCATCCACTATACCGACAAAATGCAACAAAGTAACGGCACAATAGAGATAGGCTAACGGCAACGCGTTTTCTCTCACAGCAAGTGGCAGCTCCTTAATGCCAAAAGCAACGTTGATGAGAACCAACAAGGTAATGGAGAAACACAGGACAGGCTTGAAGATAATTCCACCCAAGCGTGGCACCATCTGCTGATGTACTTTCCGTTCGTTAGGGATGTCAAACAGTTTTCTTTGAAATGCAATGTGTAGCACTTGTGAGATCACAATGCTGGAGAAACAAATGCATAAACCGAATGCTAAAGATATATTGATTATCCAAATTGAATCCATGCCATGCAGACTTTAATTCTATTCTAATAGAATCGGGGGGGGGTATTTTTCGTTCTCGCGTTTCCCTTCTAAAATCTCTAAAAACTCAGGGTTGATTTTTACAGATGCGGCCAAAATCTGTGGAACTAACACCACAAATTGCCTATTGCGTTTTTTCTCCACTTTCACCACGATCCCTTCCAGTTTGTCGAAAGTGCCTCCGTGTACTCTCACTCGTTGGCCCTTCTCCACTTGGATCTGGTCGGGTCTGTAAAAGACGACCTCCTGTTCCTTCTGCTCACACACGAGGATGAAATGATCCATTTGTTTATTTGGAACGGTTAGATAAAGCAGCTCATTGTCGCATTTCCAGATCACGAACTGCAGGTCGTTATAGATACTTCGCTTGAACTTGACTATCTGTTTTTGTGTGGCATACACAAATACGAGGCTACGAATGACAGGTACCATGCTGATGATTTTCTTCCCGTTGCAAGTTCGTATGACTTGCTGTTTGGGAATAAAATGCTTCAGTCCATGTTTGCCGGAAAGCAGTTCTTCTGCTCTCTTTTCATTTTTATAGGCCCGCATGACATACCATTGCTCAATTTCCTTGTGCTGTTCATGTGCCATACTTAATGAAGGTTGTCAAGATATGTCGTTTGTAGATGCCCTGTTTTTGTCTTGAACCTTATGACAGGAGTATATCTATAGTTCATCCCAATTGATCTATTAGGTTGAGTATTAATGAATTGCAAGGCGTGTTAATTATAATGTTCCTTTTTGCGCTATACTTGAATGTTCTTCAAGTCTTTATTTGAGGGC
>JBJECC010000155.1:0-9186 GCA_051870655.1 Parabacteroides sp.
GACTCACCCGTCAGACCCGTTGTGTCCCCTTCCACCGGAAACAAGGTGGTCCAAGTGTCCCCTTGCGAATAGGGCATCGAAAAGTAGGCGATACACACCTCTTCCACTTCCGGCTCCTGCCGGATCCGTTCCATCAATGTCAGCATGACAGTCGTCGGATTGTCCGTACCGTCAGAATCCATAGCTGCCTCCACCTCTTCGGGGAGCTGTCCCAATCGGAAACGCCAGCAGTTCTGGATGTCGAACCCCATGGGTGCATGATAGCAACGTTGATCGACCCACACTTTATCCATTAAAAACCAAATGGCACACATGGCCAACAGCAGTTCGGCAAAGATCCAGCCGTTTGTCTTCCGTTGCGCCCAAATTATTTTACAAACATGTGTAAACATAGCATTCAATATTTTTCTTTCTACTCATGAAACCTCTTATTTCTTCTCACTTTCCGAACCGGCCAACGCCTCTACAATCGGTTGCCGCATGATATGCCAAGCCGGAACTATCGCACTCAACAGATTGAGAAGGAAAGCAATCACCAATGCCGCACCGAAGAGTGTGGGACGGATCAACATCGATGCGGTCAATGTCACTTCTGCATTGAAGAGAAACGATTTGGCCAGATAGAGCAGGCCGAAAGAGAGTCCGATGCCCCATATCGCCCCAATGAGGGTCAGCACCAGATTCTCCGCCAAGATCTGACGCACCAGATCCCCACGGGTAGCTCCAAATGCCCGACGCAAACCGATCTCTTCAATTCGTTTCTGCAAGGAGGATTGAATGACCCCGATCAGATTCAAGGCCGGAACGAGCAGGAGAAACAGGAAGGTACTTCCCCAATCGGCCAGGAAATAGCGCCAATCTACTTTCCGAAAAGCATGACTGCCCATGGCTGTCTCCAACTGGCTGATCGGTCCGGCCGGAAAACTCAGTTCCACATCCTGTTTGCTGCTGTTATAACGCACCACCTCCCGTTGCAATTCATCCCGGATCGCCTGAAAGTCGGATGACGAACGGGCCAGAATACAGGCACTGAACGAGCCGGCTACGTTCTCCAAGAAGTTAACCGGCTGCATGTATTCCGGAAAACAGCTGTAGGGTACCCATGCCTGTCCATAGGAGACCATCAACGGATTGGGAACCTCCTTGACCACACCACAGACCCGATAGGTTACAAATTCCAACACCACATCTCGACCGACTGCCGGCTCCTGACCGAACAGTTGGCGTGCTGTCTCTTCCGAGAGGACAATAGCAGGAACACCCGACTGGAAATCGGCCTCCGTAAAAGGACTCCCCTCTACAAACTGATGGTCGAAAATCTGCCAATAGCCAGCATCGACCACACGGATCTCATATTCTTGAAAGAGTCGTTTTTCCGGTAAAGAGATGGGAAGATACTTTGCCGTATAACCACAGACGGCTTCCGGTGTCTTCAACGTGTAGAAGCACTCTTTCAATACCTCTACTGAAAAGGTTCCGTTATTACTTCCATCATTACTGACGACACACGCGCCAAACACATACAGGAACCGGTCTCGTTTCGACTCCGGTGCAAAACCGTCCAGATTGATCTGAAACACCAAGACCAACACAAGCAATACGGCCACAGCCAGTGCCGTACCGGCCACGGAAAGCCATGTGACCAACGGGTTTTCCTTAAATTGCTGCAAGGCCTGTTTAAGATAGATTTTCCACATTGTTGTTTCTCCTGTCGTTCGTTATTTCAATTTCAATTTGCTTTTCTCCTTATAGGGCGACATGTCGGAGACGACCACCTGATCTCCGGGCTGAAGACCACTGATCACTTCCACATATTCATAATTGCTGTCCCCCAGACTTACTGTCCGTTTCAGCAGTTCACCCCCATTCACCACAAACAGCTCATACGTGCCCTTGCCTACAAAATAGGAACCGTTCGCAATACGCAACACCTCCTCCTTGATGGCGTTCATCACATACACATCCGTCTTCAATCCGGAACGAAGCCGTTTGTGGTTGTCTTCTGTCAATTGGACCGTAAAGGAGATCAAGCCGTTTTTGGAAAGAGGCGTCACGTCACTTACCTGTCCGTCGAGCTTCTCATTGCCGATCTTCACCACGGCATGACTGCCCGGCGCGATCCGGTCTCCATAGGAATCGGCAATCTCCCCTTCCACTTTGAAGTGGGAGAGATCCGAAATGACCGCCACCCGATTGCCCTCCGTCACCTGTGCACCAATCTCATTGTTGACATAGGTCAGGATAGCCTTCCGGGGCGAACGGATCTGGGCATCCTCCAGGATGCGTTTGCTTTCCGAGAGACTCTTCCGGAAAATGTTCAGCTCCAACGCCTTCACTTTATAGTCAGCAGCGGTCAATGCCTGCTCGTTCGCATACTTCTGTTCATCCTCCTTCAGCTTCAGCAGACTCACGTTGTAGTCCAGCTCCACCTGCCGGACCCGATCGGTCGTTCCCGCCCCAAGGCTGTCCAGATAGCGTTCGTTACGAAGCTCCACCTCCTTGCGGTCCAATTCCATCCGGGCCACCTTCAACTGCATTTCCATTTCCGAGAGTTTGTTACGGTTCTGAATAGCCAGCTGCTCCAGTTGCAACTGCTTCATCTGTTCCTCATCGAGCTGCTTCTTATAGGTAATCTCTGCACTTTGCAGATCCAGCCGCAGGATCGGGGTTCCTACATCCACCGAATCGCCCCCTCGTTTATACACCTCCACAATGCGGGAATTGATGGGTGAATTGATGATCTCCTCAAAGGCAGGTACCACCTTTCCGGAGGCACTTACCGAGACCTCAATAGTTCCCTTATCTACCGTGGAAAGCAGCAGGTCCTTCCGATTAACCCGCTCCTGCATCAAATGTATCAGTCCACTGATCACCAGTACCGATACGGTAATTCCCGTACCGATCTTTATCCATTGTTGCCGGCGTTCCCGTTGCCGGACCTCTTTTGAGATTTCTCTATCCATATCTGTTTTGTTCGTTTCTTATCTGATTCTGCCCTTCTTCAAGCAAAAGCCATGCCAAAAAGATAAACGCTTCATTCTCAAAGCAAAGTTCCTTTTTCGCACTGTCCGAAAATGAACACTTTGTTCGGTTTTGTCAATCACAAAAAAAATCCACCTGAGTGAATGGTTCTGTTCACCCAAGTGGATTTCTGATACTGTCCAATGATCTGCTGTTACAAGACCCCTTTCGTACTGGGCAATTCGTAATGATAGATGTCACGACGGATAGCCATTTTGAGGGCACGTGCCAACGCCTTGAAAATACCCTCTGCCTTGTGATGCTCGTTGGTACCCTCCGCACGAATGTTGAGATTCATACGGGCGGCATCACTCAGGCTCTTGAAGAAATGGAGAAACATTTCGGTCGGGACATCTCCAATTTTCTCCCGCTTGAACTCGACATCCCACACTAACCAGGGACGTCCTCCAAAATCGAGTGCCACCTGACAAAGACAATCATCCATCGGCAGACAAAAGCCATACCGTTCGATTCCCCGTTTGTCACCCAAGGCCTTTGCAAGGGCCTCTCCCAACGCAATGGCGGTATCTTCGATGGTGTGATGTTCGTCCACCTCCAGATCTCCCTTCACCCGGATGGTCAGATCCATACCGGAATGTTTGCCTATCTGGTCCAGCATGTGGTCGAAAAATCCCAAGCCGGTCGCAATGGAGGTCTTGCCTGTACCGTCCAGTGTCAAATCAATGTAGATATCGGTCTCCTTCGTGGTCCGGCAGACTTGCGCATGCCGTTCGCCCGCAAACAGAAATTCAGCTATCTGGTCCCAATCATCCGTAATCCGGACCGGCTGCAAAGAGGTATGGTAACAGGCCAGTTCCTCTTCTGCCCCTTCCGGAGCACGCAACCAAATTCCTTGCGCCCCCAAATTCTTTGCCAGCTCCATATCGGTCAACCGGTCACCAATCACATAACTGTTGGCCAAATCATATTCATCCGTCAAATAGCGTGTCAGCATACCGGTACGAGGCTTGCGGTTGGGCGAATTCTCCTCCGGGAAAGAGGGGTCGATAAGAATGTCATCAAAAGTGATTCCCTCTCCCTTCAATGTGTTCAGGATCAAATTATGGACCGGCCAAAAGGTCTCCTCCGGAAAGGAATCCGTCCCCAATCCATCCTGATTGGAGACCATCACCCATTCAAAATCAAGCTGCTTGCGAAGGAAATAGAGATTACGGATCACCTTCGGATAGAATTGCAGCTTCTCGAAGCTGTCTAACTGATAATCGACAGGTGGCTCAATGACCAACGTGCCGTCCCTATCAATGAATAAAGCCCGCTTTTTCATACGCCAACCTCCCGCAATGCCTCCAACAGAATGGTATTCTCTTCGACCGTACCGACGGTAATGCGCAAACAACCTCTACAAAGCGACACCGAATGCCGGTTGCGTACAATCACCCCCTTCTTCACCAAGGCCGCATAGATCTCGTTGGCCCGTCCGACCTCAACCAACAGGAAATTGGCATCGGAGGGATATACTTTATAGCCGAAAGGTGCTGCCTGTAAGGCCTGTTCCAATCGTGCCCGTTCCTGCAGGATCAGCCGACGTTGTTCCGCCATCTGCTCAGGCCGGTTCAACAAAGCCAACGCCTGTTCCTGGGCAGGCAGATTCACATTGTAGGGATACTTGACCTTGTTGAACAGTTCGATGATCTCCGGAGCGGCAAAGGCCATTCCCAGACGAAGGGCGGCGGCCCCCCAGGCCTTTGACAAGGTCTGCAACACCACCAGATTGGGATAGTGGGACAGTTGGGGCAAGAAAGAGGGTTGCGAAGCAAAATCTATGTAGGCTTCATCCACCACCACAATTCCCTCAAATGTATGCAACAGCCGCTCCATCTCAGCCCGATCCAGACTATTGCCGGTCGGATTGTTCGGAGAACAGAGGAAAATCAACTTCGTCCGTTCGTCGGTTGCAGCCAGCAAGGCATCCACATCCAGACTGAAGTCCGGCCGGAGCAGGACCTTCCGACAGGCTACATTATTAATATCAGCCGCCACCTGATACATACCATAGGAGGGATCGATGGCGATAATATGGTCCACGCCCGGCTCACAGAAGATACGCAACAGCAGGTCTATCGCCTCATCACTCCCGTTGCCGGTAAATATCTGATTCTCGTTGACCCCTTTGATCTGGGCTATACGAGCCTTCAATGCCCGCTGCAACGGATCGGGATAACGATTGTAGGGAGGATTCCACGGATTCTCGTTGGCATCGATGAAGACAGAGGCTTCACCTTGAAATTCACTCCTTGCGGAGGAATAGGGCTGCAAATTCCAAATATTGGGTCTGACTAACGCTTGTAATGTTTTCATACCTGAGCATTTAAACGGATGGTTACTGCATTTTTATGGGCATCCAGCTGTTCGCCGGCTGCCATGGTCTGAATGGTCTCTCCCAAAGCCTGAATGCCCGCCTGGGAAATCTCCTGAAACGTGATCTTCTTGATGAAGCTATCCAGATTGACTCCACTATATGCCTTCGCATAGCCGTTGGTCGGCAAGGTGTGATTGGTTCCCGAGGCATAGTCTCCGGCACTCTCCGGAGTGTAGGGGCCTAAGAAGACACTTCCCGCATTCTCCACCCGGGCTGCCAGTTCCGCATAATTACGGGTCTGGATAATCAAATGTTCCGGTGCATACCGGTTGGTGAACTCCATCACCTCATCCTGATCCTTGAGCAGAATGATCCGGCTATGGGCCAATGCCTTTTGGGTAATCTCCTTACGAGGCAACTGTGCCAGCTGGCGGGCAATGGCTTCCTGCACCTGCTCCACCAACCGTTCGGAAGTCGTGAGCAGGATGGCCTGACTATCGACCCCATGTTCGGCTTGCGACAGGAAATCGGCCGCAATAAAATCGGGATGGGCCGTCTCATCTCCAATCACCTCCACCTCCGACGGACCGGCCGGCATATCAATGGCCACCTCCTTCAGGCTGACCCATTGTTTGGCAGCCGTCACATACTGGTTGCCTGGACCAAAAATCTTATACACCTTCGGAACAGATTGGGTCCCGTAGGCCATGGAGGCGATTGCCTGAATACCGCCAATCTTGAAGATCTTGCTGACACCAGCCGTACGGGCTGCAAAGAGAATGGCAGGATGCACCTTTCCCTCCCGATCCGGTGGGGTACACAGGACAATCTCCCGACAACCGGCAATGCGTGCCGGTACGGCCAACATCAGGACAGTGGAAAAGAGGGGCGCTGTGCCTCCCGGAATATAGAGTCCCACCTTCTCGATCGGCATGGCCTGTTGCCAACAGGTGATCCCCGGTGTCGTCTCCACCCGTACTCCCGCAAAACGTTGGGCCGCATGGAAACGCTCAATATTCTCTTTGGCCGTCCGAATGGCGGTTTTCAGCTGCTCATCCACCAGAGCCTCCGCCTCCCGAATCTCCTCTTCGGAAACCAGCAACTCGTTCAATACCACCTTATCAAACTTCTCTTCATACCGTTTGACAGCCTCATCCCCTTCTGCACGCACTTCATCCAATACCGTACGGACCGTATCAAACAGTTTGGCCACATCCAAGGCGGGACGTTTCAGCAATTCCGCCCAATCATTCTTCTCCGGATATTTCAGAATTTCCATCACAAGATCATCTTTTCAATCGGTAATACCAAAATGCCCTCGGCACCAAACGCCTTCAGTTTGCCGATGATTTCCCAAAAATGTTTCTCGTCAATCACAGACTGGATGGACACCCAATCTCCATTGGCCAAGGGAGTAACGGTCGGACTCTTCATACCCGGCAGGAGCTGGATGATGTCATTCAATTTCTCCTTGGGTGCGTTCAGCAAGACATATTTTTTCCCTTGTGCCGTCTGGATGGCTTCAAAACGGAACAGCACTTCATCCAGTACGGCCAACTTCTCGTCTGACAGGTTCGGATTGGCAATCAAGAGGGCTTCACTCTTCATCACCACTTCCACCTCCTTCAACTGGTTGCTGACCAGTGTACTGCCCGAACTGACAATATCGAAGATCGCGTCCGCCAACCCGATGCCCGGAGCAATCTCTACCGAACCGGAAATAATATGCAACCCGGCCTTCACCCCTTGCTCGTCCAGATAGCGTTGGAGAATGGCGGGATAAGAGGTGGCAATGGTCTTGCCGTTGAACCATCCGATACCTGTATATTCCTCTTCTTTCGGAATGGCCAGTGACAGACGGCACTTGCTGAATCCCAACCGTTTCACAAGGCGTGCCTCCTGACCCTTCTCCACATATTCATTCTCTCCCACAATACCCACATCAGCCACACCATTGGCCACAGACTGGGGTATATCATCATCCCGCAAGAAAAGCACTTCTACCGGAAACTCTTTGGCCGAGAGCAACAGGATACGCTTTCCCCGGTTCAACTTGATACCCGCTTCTTCTAAAAGCAACATGGTCTCGTCATACAGACGGCCCTTCGATTGTACTGCAATTCGTAACATACCTATTGATTCTTTTGTTTGATTCATGCTTGTTTTCAGTCACAAAAAAAGGCTTACCGCAGAACGGCAAGCCTCTTTCTTTTTTCTATTGCAATGCACACATCACACAGCCCACCGAACTACAGTCCGTTGCCACGATGGTGATGATGATGTAATGCTATTCTTTCCATTTGTTACTATTTTCGCGGCAAAGATAAACAAAATATTATTTAGACAAACATATTTGCTTCTTTTTTTAGCCTCCAATGACAGCTTGGATCCCTTGTTCGGCAAAAAGCTCCAGACAACGCTTCTGTACCTCTTCCGTAGGAGTCGCCATTGGGATATGGTTGGGATTATAGACAGTTCCCAGCTTCTCATGCTTGTTCTTGCCAATGTCGTGATAGGGCAACAGATTTACAATCTGAGGTTTTTTGGGCAACGAGGCCAGAAATTCAGCCGAACGACGGATATTCACCTCATCGGCATTCACCCCTTCAATGAGCGGAATGCGGATGAAGAAGTCGGCCCCATTCTCCGAAATCATACGCAAATTGGAAAGGATCAACTCGTTGGGCACACCACAGAAATAGCGATGTTTCTCCGAATCCATCACCTTCAAATCAACCAGGAAGAGCTCACAGTTACGCATCACCTCCAAAACCCGTTCCGGTGGAGCCAGCAAGGTGGTGTCCACTGCCCGATGCAGATCCAGCTCGCCACAACGCTTCAACAGCTCCAGCAGCATCTCCGGATGCATGAGCGGTTCGCCACCACAGAAGGTAACTCCTCCCTTCGACTGGTCCATAACAGGAATCTCCTTCCGGATCTGATCCATCAGATAGTCAATGGAATATTCCGTACCGGACATCTCCAACGCCAAGGTCGGACACTCCTCCACACATTTGCCACACAAGACGCAAAGTGTGGGATCGGTCACAATACCATCGCGTGTCAGCTTCAAGGCATGTTGCGGACAGGTCTCCACACAGGTCTGACAGCCGATACACTTCTTCTTGGTGTACAGTTTCTCCTTATGGTTGGCAATGCCCTCCGGATTATGGCACCAGACACAACTTAACGGGCACCCTTTCATAAAAAGGGTGACCCGTATGCCTGGCCCGTCGTTGATGCAATACCGCTTAATATCAAAGATCAGGCTCATGCTCTTATGCTCTTTTTAGAATGACTCATTCTCTGTACGTGAGATGATTTCACCCTGCAAATCGGCATTCATGTCGTTGAAATAGTCGCTATATCCTGCCATACGAACCAACAGGTCCTTATAGTCTTCCGGATTCTTCTGAGCGGCATACAAAGTAGCCGTATCCACAATGTTGAACTGGATATGGTGACCGCCCAATCCGAAGTAGACACGGATGAGGGAAGCCAGCTTGGCAATGTCTTCGTCCTTCTTCAGGAGGCTCGGCAAGAAACGGAGGTTCAACAACGTACCGCCACTCTTCACCTGATCCAGCTTACCCAATGACTTGATAACAGCCGTCGGTCCGTGAGTATCACTTCCGTGTGAGGGTGACGTACCGTCAGAGATCGAACGTTTGGCAAAACGGCCATTGACAGATGCACCCAATACCAGACCAAAATAGACGTGACAAGTAGTAGAAAGCATGTTCAGACGGAAGCAGCTGCCCTTTGTATTCGGCTTGCCGTCAATCTCGGCTACCAAATCATCATATACCTTTACAGCAATGCTGTCTGCATACGGATCGTCATTG
>JBJECC010000156.1:0-9088 GCA_051870655.1 Parabacteroides sp.
CTCTTCTACAGGTCGTCTGGGACATGAGTATTACAATACATTGGGCTATGTGCCTTACGATGTAAAGATCAATGAGAATGCGGCACGTACATTGGAATATTCGTATGACGACTGGTGTATCTGGAAATTGGCAAAGGACTTGAACAAGCCGAAGAAGGAACAGGAGCTGTTTGCACGTCGGGCGTTGAACTACCGGAACCTTTTTGATCCGGAGACCAAATTGATGCGTGGCCGTCTGGAGAATGGCGAATTTATGGCTCCCTTCTCTCCGTTGAAGTGGGGTGACGCTTTTACAGAGGGAAATAGCTGGCACTACTCTTGGTCTGTCTTCCACGATCCGCAGGGATTGATCGATCTGATGGGAGGCAAATCGGTGTTCATACAGATGTTGGATTCTGTCTTTGCCGTACCGCCTTTGTTTGATGACAGCTATTATGGTGGCGTGATCCATGAAATCCGTGAGATGACAGTGATGAATATGGGTAATTATGCACATGGTAACCAACCTATCCAGCACATGATTTATCTTTATGACTGGGCAGGTGAGCCTTGGAAGGCACAGTATTGGTTGCGTGAAGTCATGAACCGTATGTACACACCGGGTCCGGATGGATATTGTGGTGATGAGGATAACGGACAGACATCTGCCTGGTATGTATTCTCTGCACTGGGCTTCTATCCGGTCGCACCGGGTACTACGCAGTATGCACTGGGTGCTCCGCTCTTCAAAAAGGCGACAATCCATTTTGAGAATGGTAACAATCTGGTGATCAATGCACCGGCCAATAGCGATGCCAACCGCTATATGCAGACCATGAAGATCAACGGACAGAATTATACCAAGAACTATGTCGAGCACTTTGAATTGCTGAAGGGTGGTGTAATTGATATTGAGATGGGTAGCCGTCCGAATTTGTCACGTGGTATTGAGGCTTCCGATGTACCTTATTCATTCTCTCTCCATGAAGAGGGCATCAGCAAGTTGACTCCGATTTCAGCAAAGGGAACCAAGAACAAGAAAAAGAAAAAATAAAAGGAAACGATACGCTTTATGAAAAACTATTTCCAAACATCAATCGCATTGTTGGCTTCAGCATGGCTTCTGACAGCCTGCCAGCCGACGGGCGAGGTACGGAGCGATGTGGTGCAGCCGGTAGATTGTGTCAATCCCTACATGGGAAACATCAGCCACCTGCTGGTTCCGACCTATCCGACCGTACATCTGCCCAACAGTATGCTTCGTGTCTATCCGGAGCGTGCAGATTTCACGGGTGACCGTCTGGGCGGTCTGCCGATCATTGTCACCAGCCATCGTGGCAGTTCCGCTTTCAATCTGAGTCCTTATCAGGGGGATGAAGCGGGATTACGTCCTGTGGTGGAACTGAGCTACGATGCAGAACAGATCACTCCCTATCGTTATCAGGTCTATCTGGATGAATCGCAGGTGGCTGTTGATTATGCACCTTCTCACCAGAGTGCAGTCTATTCGTTGCGTTTCGAGCAGTCTGGCAAACCCTATTTGATTTTCAACAGTCGTGAGGGTGCTTTGAAGGCAGAGGGTAACACGGTCAGCGGTTATCAATTCGTGGATAGCAAGACGAAAGTATATCTGTATGCGGAGATGGACGCACAACCGGTTCAGTGTGGTGTTTTGAAAGAGACCGGCGTACAATATGGAGAAGCCGAAGCGGAGGGGAAGAATGCCGCTGTGGTGCTGGCTTTTGATGAACAGACCAAACAGATTGGTGTACGTTATGGCATTTCCTTCATTGATGAGGCACAGGCCAGGAAAAATCTGGAACGTGAAATCCAGTCTTACGATGTAGAAACGGCTGCTCGTGCTGCCCGTACTTGCTGGAACGAGGCTTTGGGGAAGATCCAGATCGAAGGAGGAACGGCAGATCAGCGTCAGGTATTCTATACATCGCTCTATCGTTGTTTCGAACGTCCGGTTTGTCTGAGCGAAGATGGTCGTTACTACAGTGCGTTCGACGGTCAGATCCATGAGGATGGTGGTCGTGATTTCTATACGGACGATTGGATTTGGGATACGTATCGTGCGACACATCCGTTGCGTGTGTTGATTGATAGTGACCGGGAAAATGATATTATCCAGTCTTATCTGCTGATGGCACAGCAAATGGGTAACAATTGGATGCCGACTTTCCCTGAAGTGACGGGAGATTCCCGACGGATGAACTCCAACCATGCTGTAGCTACGGTAATTGACGGTTACCGGAAGGGGTTGCGAGGCTTCGATTTGGAACAGGCTTATGTGGCCTGCAAGAAGGGCATTGAGGAGAAGACCTTGATTCCGTGGTCTGCGGCTCCGGCCGGTTGGTTGGATGATTTCTATAAAGAGCATGGTTATATTCCGGCTTTGCAGAAGGGGGAGAAGGAGACGGTTCCCCATGTCTCTATTTGGGAGAAGCGTCAGCCGATTGCCGTCACTTTGGGTACTTCGTATGACGAATGGTGTCTGTCACAGATCGCACAGGAGTTGGGTAAGGCCGATGAGGCTGCTTACTATTTGAAACGCTCTTACAACTATCGGAATGTCTTCAATCCGGAGACTCGTTTCTTCCATCCGAAGGATAAGAACGGACAGTTCCTGCCGGATGTGGATTATCGTTATGATGGAGGTCTGGGGGCACGCGATTACTATGACGAAAACAATGGATATGTGTATCGTTGGGATGTCCAGCACAATGTGGCAGACCTGATTTCCCTGATCGGTGGAAACGAAGCCTTTACATCGGCATTGGACTCCATGTTCAATACTCCGTTGGGAATGTCTAAATGGTCGTTCTATGCCTTCTTGCCCGACCATACGGGTAACGTGGGCATGTTCTCCATGGCCAACGAACCCAGTTTGCATGTGCCCTATTTATATAACTATGCAGGAAAGCCCTGGATGACCCAGAAACGGATCCGGACGCTGCTCACACAATGGTTCCGTAATGACTTGATGGGGGTGCCGGGTGACGAAGATGGTGGCGGTATGTCTGCTTTTGTCGCATTCAGCGAGATGGGCTTTTATCCTGTGACACCGGGTTCTCCGACTTACAACATCGGTAGTCCGATGTTCTCATACGTGAAGATTGATTTGGGCAATGGCCACTCATTTGAGATCAAGGCTAACCATGCCTCTGAGACTAACAAATATGTACAGTCTGCCCGTTTGAACGGGAAGGAGCTGAATCAGCCGTGGTTCAATCATAGCGACATCGCCGAAGGTGGTGTGCTGGAACTGGAGATGGGACCCCGTGCCAATAAGCAGTGGGGTATTGCGACACCTCCGCCTTCCGCTCAATAATCGGATAATTCTTATAAAAAGCGCTTGCATAGATTGGATTCTATGGAGCGCTTTTTTTTAGGGTGTTACGGCCGGACAAGTGCTGAAGGCATAACTGGCGACAATACCGACACCTCCTTGTACATTATGATGGAGAAGTGGATAATCGGCCAATCCATATTGGAAGAGGTCTGGCATGGAGCTCTTTCCCTGTGAAAGTATATAGTAGTAATAATCGTTGGAAAGGGCATAGAGCCGGGCTGTATAGGTGTGTTCTTCCGAAGAGGATCCATACTTTCGTGCAGAGACATGAAGCGTATAGGTTTGCCCGTCTATAGTCTCGTCTGAAAAGGGGTAAATCGGCAATCTGAAGATGTTGCTTTGATCCAACAGATCGTCCAATAAGCCGGATGACAGCGGGGAGAAAAGGGGTTCTTGCCGGGTGTCGAAGAACATCCATCCACTATCGTATGCATCGGATTGCTGAACGATTTGCAGGCCATAGTAGTTGGATTGATTGGCCGGGTCCTGAAATGTCAGGTAAAAATGGTTGAGGCTGTTTTCCTCGATTCGTTTGAATTGGCTGATGGGAATGGCTTTGGGTAGGATGGTGGTTGCTTCGACAGGTGTGAATCCGTCAGCCTCCACTTCCAGACGGACCGTATCGCCAGCCTGAGGGCGGGCCGCATCCAAATCCCGTGGTTGACCATTGATGAAAAGTGAAACACGTGCTTCCGCCAAGGTGTCGGTTGGGGATTGCCCGAAACTCCAACTCTTTCCCACACTGACGTGGATGGTGGAATCTGCACAAATGGAGCTGATCAGCACGATGTGTGACTTGAAATCGGGATTCTCCCATTCGAACGATCGGTAACAGCTGTTGAACAGGAGCAGGCAACTTATATAGATCCAATTGATTCTTTTCATCTGCATATGCTATTATTAAAATTGGTAGGTATAACTGACCGACGGCAACGTGGGCAGGATGGCATAGGTATTCAAATGAGGTTCATATTGTCCGGTTGCATTCTGTTTGTAAAGTATCGAGAGACTGATGGGGTTCATCCTGCAGTAGGCATTGTATAGACCGAAACTCCAAATGCCCTTTCGGCCCTTCTTAAGCGGACGGATGAGTTGTAAGCTCAAGTCAAGCCGATGGTAATAGGGAAGCTGTACGTTATTACGTCTGTCAGCCAGTTCGTTTTTGATAAGACTGAAATAGGAAGAGTTGAGCTGACGGAGCGGGTCAGTCTCCGGTTGGTTGGACATATTCGGCATGGAATAGTATTCAGTGGGAAACGTGAGCCAGTTACCCGATGAGAGACTCCAGGCGGCTGTCAACTCCATGTGGGGTTTGAGCTGGTAAGTAGCCACTATATTCAGTTTGTGCCGATTGTCGAAACGGGCCGGAAACCGCTTGCCTCCATTCAGTTCCGGAAAATGACGGTCTGTCCAGGAAAGTGTGTAGCCGATCCATCCGGAGAGCCGTCCGCTGGGTTTCTTGACCATCCATTCCACTCCATAACTGCGTCCGCTGCCCTCCGTGACTTCATCCGCCAAAGAGGAGGAGACGGAGATCGATTGATAGCTATGGAGATAATCCAGCAGATGATCCATTGTCTTGTAATATGCTTCCATAGAACAGATCAGACCCGACAGTTTGTCGCTGTAGAGACCCAGTGTGGTAATACGGGATGACATGGGACGCCATGTGCCACTGGTGGGCAGCCACAGGTCAGAGGGGAGCGAAAGGTAATTCTCACTCACTTGGTGGATATATTGGCTGTTTTCAGCATAGGCTGCCTTCAAGGAGAGGTGTGGCCGTAGCTGATAACGGGCGGAGAGCCTCGGCTGTAATGTGGTGTAGTGTTTTTCTGCCGTTCGATAGTGGGAGAGACGTAGTCCCAACTGGATGCGAAGACGCGAGGTCGCTTCCCACATCTCGTCAGTGAATAGGGCCCATTCATGCCCCTGTATCCGCTCATTCCGCTGTATGAATGGACCATAAGACAAATAGGGGTGGAAGGTATGGAACTGATATTCCACGCCTGTTTTGAACAGAAGTGACGAATGGGGAAGAGCATCCAGCGTAAAACGGCCTCCTATGTCCCGGATGAGGGAACGTTGTTGTCGGGCATTCTCCAACACGAGCTCCTTTTGCTCCAACCTGTTGTGGATGTTGGATAGGAAACGGGAATAGAATAGTTGGGCTTCGGTGTGCAGAGTGGATTTCCAAGGCTGTTCCCAACGGAGGGTGGAGGCCAGATTTCCCCAACGCCAACGGTAGTTCCGGTAGATATCCAGGTCCTTTTCGACCGGCTTCTCGTGCAGTCGAAACAGGTCATCGCCATAATAGAGTCCTGCTTTGAGTTGCCCTTGTTTGGGTAACCTATACGAGACGTTCACGTTCAGATCCTGAAATGCATAACGGAAATAGGTGTCAAATGTCCCCTGCCCGATTCCTCGTACAATGGCCATAGCCGGTTCGGTGAAGGTCTCTAACCAGGTTCGGCGATAGGCCACACTGAAACTGCTCTGTCCGGGAATGAGCGGACCGGTCAGATAGAACTTGCCTGCAATGAGTCCTAAGGAGGCACAGCCATGATAGTGGGCTGTATCGTCAGGTTCACTTCGGGCGTCCAGTACGGAGGAGAGTCTTTCCCCATAACGGGCGGGAAAACTCCCTTTGTAAAATCCTGCCAGTTTCACAATGTCCGTGTTGAAGGTGGCAAAGAGGCCTCCTAAATGACTGGTCTGATAGAGAGGCACACCGTCCAGCCAATAAAGATTCTGGTCGGCATCTCCTCCTCGTACATATAAAGAGGAGAAAAGATCTGTACCTTGTGCCACACCAGGTGTTAGCAGCAAGGTCTTGAACAGATCGGGTTCACCCAGTAGGGAAGGAGCCTGCCGGACCTCTTTCGGAGTGAGGGTGAGCAATCCGGGTTGTGTGCTTTGGAGAGGAGAGAGTGGATTGTGTGCTTCCACCACGACTTCATCCAACGAAGCTCGTAATGTCGTGTCGGCAGCGGACTGGTGGAGTGGAATTGCCGGTGGCATCCCTGTGGACTGACGTCGCAGAATGATGGTCTGCCCTACCACCTGATAGTCCAATCCATTCGGAACAAGTAACTGTCGGAGACATTTGTCAAGTGTCCAGTGTTTGGCTTGTAGTGAACAATCATTCAATCCCTCCACGATGGATGATTCGTAAGAGAAAAAATAACCGCTCTGTTGCTCCAGTGTAGTCAGGATGGCAGTGATCGGCACATGCTGACACTGGAGTGTCAGACGGGAAGACTGGGAGGGTTGCGCCAACAGCATCACCCCACAGCTCCACCACAGTACTAACCATAGCCCGAAACCCCTATTTTTCTTGGATAACCAGTTGAACATTGAGTGTCTGATTGATGATTTGTAGAATCTCCTCAAGCGGTTGATGGTGGAAGGTCGCATTGAGTTTGACAACCTTCTCCCTCTCCGGAGTACGGTTTTGGAGAGAGACCTGGAAACAGTTTTCCAGATCTTCGATGACCTGAGCAAGAGGGGCATTGCGGAAATGCAGTTCGTCCGTTTTCCATGCCAGCCAGTTGCCATTCTCTTCCAGTGAATGTTTGGAAATCTGTTGTTGGGAGGAGGAGTATTCGGCAGCCTCTCCGGTTGTCAACAGGACCTGACTGTTGCCTGCCTCAAACCGGACACGTCCGGTAAGAACCTGCACTTCCGTATCATTCGATGTACGGTTCCATACTTGAAATTCAGTGCCGAGGACCGTTATCTGGCTTGTACCGGCTACGACCGAGAAGGGATGAAGTGTATCCCGTTGTACTTGGAAGAAGGCTTTTCCCTGCAACTCCACCTGCCGTTTCGAATGGCCGAACTGTTTCCGGTCGAAACGGAGGGTGGAACCTGCCGCCAGCGACAGTGTCGTTTGGTCCGGTAATGTGATCTCTTGCCGTTCTCCTGCGGGGACGGTAAAAGTCACCCAGTCGGGGGATTGCTGATACATCCGCCAATAAGTACCGATGCCGACGAGCAGGAACACCACAGCTGCAATCCGGCTCAGGTATGTCAACCGAAGGGAACGTCGGACCGTTGGGTGGAGAAGGGTGAACTGTCGCCAAGCCACATCTGGCTGTAATTTCCCTTCGTGATAATGACGCGCCACGAAGCGGATGGATTCTTCAAGTGGATGTTCCTGTTCGTACTGCATACGCTCTCTTTATTTAAAAGGTATAACCAATCAGGAAATTGACGGCATGGTCACGCAGGCGAAGGTCATTTTGTTGTTTGTAGATCTTTCCCCACGCCATTTCATACTGGATATTGAACGAGACACGTTTCACCTGAATGCCCGCCAACGCGATTCCGCCCCAATCGAAGCGGGGAGCTGCATCGAGGCTGAATTCCGGATTGACCTGCGTACCTTTGAAAGGATTGAAATTTACGTTGTCGAATCTCGTTTCACAAGAAGGCCTTTCAGGATGCTCTTCCAACACTTCCGGATCTGCATAGCGAGTCGAATGCATGAACACGTTGGAATGTCCACCCAGGCCGACAGCTACATAAGGGCCGACACCCAGATTGATGCGCACTTCATCCGCTACACGGAAGCTCCAGTGTGCCATCACCGGCAATTGTAGATAGAAACGGGTCACATCGCTGCTGCTGCTGTTTAAACGGTATCCCTCTCCTGTGGGGATATTACCCCAGGCGAAAGGATGGTAAGAACCCCGTTCCATGCGGAGGTAAAGACCGGATTGCAGGCCAAAATCCGGTTTTTGACCCATACCCTCTTTCAACGTGTAACGCACACTCGCACCTGCTTTGAAATTGATGTATGTGCTCTCGTTCCCCTCGTTCTCGTGATTGATCGATAAACCGGCTTCCGGGGTGATCTGCCATTTCGACTGAGCCTGCAGAGTCAGGCTGCTTACTGTACACAAAAGTACGAACCAAATCTTTTTCATTTGTTCCATGTCTGTTTTTAGTTCAACATATTCACTCCTATGACAACGGACACCCGAAAAACCCTTACTCAAAAATGAACTTTTTTATCCAAAAAAGAAAAGATAAATCCTCACTAAGGTGTCCTTGAGGGATTGAATGGCTTTACTCAGTTGTGCCTCAACGGTTTTTATGGAAATATGCAATTCGTCTGCAATCTCCTGCTGTTTGAGCCCGTCGCGTTTGGCTAATAGGAAAATCTGTTTGCGCATCGGGGGTAGCCGGTCAATGGCGTTCCAAAGACGGGCATCCCGTTCGGCCAGACGGATCCGTTCTTCATCCGAAGTCTCTTCCAGTTCCGGCAACTGATCGGTGGTGGGATGGAGGCCGGCCGCCTTGAGCAGGTTGCAGACCCGGTTTTTGACAGCCTGATACAGATAGGACTTTAAATTGCCGACAGCTTCACCGGTTCGGTTCTTTTCCCAGACCTCCGTGAAAACCTGCTGCACGATGTCTTCCGCATCGTCCACCTGCTCCGTATAACGCAAGGCAAAGAGACAGAGTGGCTGGTACAGCTGCTTGAAATGTTGCTCAAATTCCTGAATGCTGATTGTTGTCATCTCTTATTTATGGATGGTGCAAATGTAATAGATCCATTCGGAATGACAACTTTTCGCCCCCAAATTCTGTCCAAATGGGAAAAAGTTAGGGTAGGAATGAAAAAAGAGGAGAAAAAACTTGGCGGGTAAAAAATAATGTGTACCTTTGCAGTCGAAATCAAAAACAGCAAAAAGGTTCGCTAGCTCAACTGAATAGAGCATCTGACTACGGATCAGAAGGTTATAG
>JBJECC010000157.1:0-9024 GCA_051870655.1 Parabacteroides sp.
GTCTTTGGGATAGAACCCGTTCAAAAGAAGAAAAAGACGAGTTTAACTACAAGTGGCTCTCATCCTCTTGTAATAAGCTCAAAGAAAACGGAACGATATGGATTTGTGGCACTTACCACAACATTTTCTCTGTAGAGAAATGTTTAGAAGAACTTGGATTCAAGATAATCAATATAATTGTTTGGCAAAAGCCAGACCCTCCGACGACCTTATCAGACAAGCGCTTTAATTTTTGTGCAGAATATATCATCTGGGCAACGAAAAAGACATGCAAGGATTATACATTCAATCAAGAGGTACTTGCGAAGGTAAATGGAGGAACACCTATGCCAGATGTATGGAAGATTCCTGCCGCAGGATCATGGGAGAAGACTTGCGGGAAACATCCTACCCAAAAGCCCTTACGTCTGATTTACAGGATCATTCTCGCATCTACAAATGAAGGTGATACTATTCTTGATCCTTTTGCTGGGAGTTCCACGACTGGCATTGCCGCCAATCTCTTAGGAAGGAAGTTTATAGGTTGTGAAATGAGTGACGAGTATCTCGCACTAAGCATCAACAGAAGGATGCAATTAGACAATCCCATTCTGTACTCTAATATGAAACGCAGAATGGAGGAATCACCGGAGGAAGTCATGGTATTGGTTAATCATGCACGACCCGATTTGAAAGCCCAAATGATAAGAACAGGTATCTGTTACTCAAGAATCGGAGACTCAAAAGGATCAATACTTGTTACATACGGTTATGAGCGAATACAGTATGTATTACTTCATACCAATGGTACTGACGCACATTTGTACAGACTAAGGTCTAAGGGATGTTTTCAGATATGGACAAAAGAAACGCTTGTAAAATATGGTTTCAATCCACAGTCTTCACCATATTATGCTGTTTTCTTGTTTGATAATTCTGTAGAATATCCTGTGTCTAAGAATCCGAGGCTTAATCACATCATTAATTCATATAGAGCAAGAATACGTCCTATAGTTGATATATGTGACAATTAAGTTGTCCTCTTCCCCCTCCGCCAAGTGTTACCTGTTAACGCGAAACCGGGGAAATTTTCATATCTTTGTCCCGTAAAATTATAGACAGACAGAGATGAACAGTACGACAATCCTCTTGATCATTGCAGGATATTTCGCCCTCTTGCTCCTGATTGCCTGGATCACAGGGCGAGACAGCTCCGGCAATGAGGCTTTCTTTTTGGGCAATCGCAAATCACCGTGGTACATTGTATCGATCGGTATGGTGGGGACCTCCCTGTCCGGTGTGACCTTTGTCTCTGTGCCCGGCATGGTGCGGAGCATCGACATGACCTACATGCAGACGGTGTTCGGATTCTTTTTCGGATACGTCCTGATCGCCCAGGTACTCTTGCCGCTCTACTACAAGCTGCAACTGACCTCCATCTATACCTACCTGCGGGATCGGATCGGTCCGCGCGGATACAAGACAGGGGCCTCCTTCTTCCTGTTGTCCAAGATCGTAGGAGCGGCGGCACGGCTCTATTTAGTCGCCTTGATCCTACAGACCTACGTCTTCAGCGCGTGGCACGTGCCCTTTGCCGTGACGGTCGTGCTCAGCATCTTCCTCGTCTGGCTCTACACGTTCCGCAGTGGCATCAAGACCATCATCTGGACCGACACGCTGCAGGCGCTTTGCTTAGTGGGGATGCTCGTGGTCATCATCTGGCAGGTCAAGGAGCGGATGGGGCTGGACATGCACGGGATGGTGGAGACCCTGACAGCCAGTCCCCACTTCCGGATCTTTGAATTCTCGGACTGGCACAGCACGCAGAATTTCTTCAAACAATTCCTGAGCGGCATCTTCATCACGATCGTCATGACCGGTCTCGACCAGGACATGATGCAGAAGAACCTCTCGTGCAAGAGTCTCAAGGATGCCCAGAAGAACATGTATATGTATGGCTTTGCCTTCACGCCTGTCAACTTCCTGTTCCTCTCCTTGGGAGTCCTGCTCCTGACCATGGCCGCCCAACAACAGATCGAGTTGCCCGCCTTGAGCGATGACATCCTGCCGATGTTCTGCACCTCCGGTCTCCTGGGGAGCACCATCCTGGTCTTTTTCACCATCGGCATCATCGCAGCCGCCTTCAGCAGTGCCGATTCGGCTCTGACGGCCCTCACCACCTCCTTCTGTGTGGACATTCTGGGCATTGAGCAGGAAGAGACCCGAAAGGCGAAACGGACCCGATTGCAGGTCCATCTGGTGATCTCCATCCTGTTTGCCCTGATCATCTTGATTTTCAAAGCGGTCAATAGCCGGAGCGTCATTGACGCCATCTATATGATCGCCTCCTATACGTACGGTCCGCTGTTGGGCCTGTTCGTCTTCGGACTCTTCACCCGCAAGCGTCCGGCAGACCGGTGGGTGCCCTACATCTGCATCCTCTCCCCGCTTGCCTGCTTCGCCCTGGACTACGTGTCCAAACGGTATGCAGGCTACACCTTCGGCTACGAGATGCTGATGATCAACGGCCTCATCACCTTTACGGGACTCTGGCTTTCCTCCAAAGTCCATGTACCCATCAATCATTCATCATTTAAATAAAGAACAATGGTAATCAAAAGCGCAGAATTTGTGATCAGCAACACGGACGTGGCAAAATGTCCCGACGGAAACAAGCCGGAATATGCCTTCATCGGTCGAAGCAATGTCGGCAAATCCTCCCTCATCAATATGCTCACCAACAAGAAGGGGTTGGCCCTGACCTCTCAGACTCCCGGAAAGACCTTGCTGATCAATCACTTCTTGATCAACAACGAGTGGTACTTGGTGGACCTTCCCGGCTATGGATATGCCCAACGGGGAAAAGAGGGGCGCGAAAAACTGCGTCAGATCATCGAGAGCTATGTGCTGGACCGGGAACAGCTGACCAACCTGTTCGTGCTGATCGACTGTCGCCATGAGGCCCAGAAGATCGATCTGGAGTTTATGGAGTGGCTGGGTGAAAACGGAGTGCCTTTTTCCATCATTTTCACCAAGACAGACAAGATCAGCAAGGGACGGCTGCAAGAGAACTTCAAGCAATATGAAGCCAAGCTGCTGGAACAATGGGAAGAACTGCCTCCGGTCTTCTTCTCCTCTTCTGAAAAGAAAGAGGGACGGGAAGAGATCCTGGACTACATCGAAGAGATCAACCACTCCGTGTCGGAAGAGGAGTAACGACGTATGGTACTGCTGCTCATTCCTCCTTTCACACAGATGAACACGCCCTACCCCTCGACGGCCTACCTGAAGGGGTATCTGCAGACGCAGGGCATTGACTCCCGACAGGCCGATCTCAGTCTGGAGGTGATCCTGGCGCTCTATTCACAACGTGGATTGACCGAACTGTTCGATGCGGTCGGGCAGCAGGCGGGAAAGCTCTCCCGTATGGCCCGACGGATGTGCCAACAGCGGGAACGGTACCTGCAGACCATTGATCCGGTCATCGCTTTCCTGCAGGGGAAAAGCGACACGCTGGCCTATCGGATCTGCCACGGTGACTATCTGCCCCAAGCCAGACACCACGGGCAGGAGGAGGAGGAGCTGGAGTGGGCATTCGGCACGCTGGGGCTACGCGACAAAGCCCGATTCCTGGCTACCCGCTATTTAGAAGAGCTGGCCACACTGATCCAAGAGACGGTGGATCCCGAATTCGGCTTCAGCCGGTATGCGGAACACCTGGGCCGCTGTGCCTCCTCCTTTACCCCCATTGAAGAGGCCCTGCAACAGCCGGAACGCTTTACCGACCGGTTTCTGCTCCGCCTCCTGCAGCAGCACATCGAAGAGGCTCGGCCCTCGTTGGTCGCCATCAGCATTCCCTTTCCGGGCAACCTGTACAGTGCGCTCCGTTGCGGACAATGGATCAAAGCCCATTATCCGGACATTCCCGTCGCCTTCGGCGGTGGTTTTGTCAACACGGAACTGCGCTCCATCACGGACCCCCGTCTGTTCCGCTATGGCGATTACCTGCTGTTCGACGACGGTGAACTGCCCTTGCGCCAGCTGGTGCGCTATGTGACCCATGCGTGCCAGCGCGATGCCTTGCGCCGGACAGCCTGTTTAGAAGAGGGCGAGATCCGTTTTTACGACAACCCGACCCTGGCCGACTGCCACCCGCACGAGACAGGCACACCCGACTACAGCGGGTTATGGCTGGACCGGTATCTGTCGGTCACGGAGATTGCCAATCCGATGCATAAATTATGGAGTGACGGACGTTGGAACAAACTCACGTTGGCCCATGGCTGCTATTGGGGAAAATGTACCTTCTGCGACGGCTCCTTAGACTACATCAAGCGGTATGTGCCGGCCAAGGCCACGGTGATTGCCGATCGCATGGAACAGCTGATTGCCCAGACGGGCGAGATCGGATTCCATTTCGTGGATGAAGCGGCTCCCCCCGCTCTGCTGAGAGAGCTGGCCCAAGAGATCATCCGACGCAAGCTGACAGTCGTCTGGTGGGGGAACATCCGTTTTGAGAAGAGTTTCACCCGGGAATTGTGCGATCTGTTGCGCCAAAGCGGATGTATTGCCGTCTCCGGCGGGTTGGAAGTGGCCTCCCCCCGCCTTCTCAAACTGATCAACAAAGGGGTGACGGTCCCCCAGGTGGCCCAAGTGACCCGACATTTCAGTGAAGCGGGCATTCTGGTCCATGCCTATCTGATGTACGGATTCCCCACAGAGACCGCCCAAGAGACGATCGACTCCCTGGAGATTGTCCGGCAGTTGTTTGCCTTGGGTCTGGTCCAGTCCGGATTCTGGCACCGGTTTGCCATGACCGCCCACAGCCCTGTCGGCCTGCAACCGGAGGCCTATCACTGCCGGGTGACAGAGCCTCCCTTCGGAGGGTTCGCCCGCAACGACATCCAGTTTGAGGATCTGACAGGCACCGACCATGACCTGTTCGGAGAGGGATTGCGCATCTCCATGTACAACTTCATGAACGGAACCGGCTTTGACCTGCCGCTCCACAAATGGTTCGGCGGGATCCGTGTGCCCCGGACCACCTTGCCCCCCAATTATATCGAACGCTGTCTGGCAGAAAAATAGACGAACCGCATGAAAAAGCAAAGTGTTACATACCGGGACCCGTCGAACCCCCTGCAACAGAAAGCGTTGTGGCTCCGGATGGAATATGAGTACGAGAAGGAGATGTTCAAGCAACAGACGGAGGTGATGGGCATCGGCCGGCTCATCAAACGGGGCCAGTGCTGGTATCCGGTCCGTCTTGGACGGAATTATTACAACTCACTCAATCAGTTGGTCATCGAGATAGAACGAACGGAAGATCTGGACATCGAGCATCTGTTTGAATTCGGGCGACCGGTCTGCCTGTTCACCCAAGACGGATCCTCCCGTCTGCACTATCTGAATTTCACGGCCACGGTCAACTATGTCGATGGCGACCGCATGGTGTTGGTGCTGCCCTCCACACAGGCCCTGGCCAGCCTCTCCATGACCGAAGGACGAATCGGGGTGCAGCTCTATTTCGACGAGACCAGTTACCGGTTGATGTTTGAGGCACTCCAGCAGGTGATCCAAGCACGGGACAACCGGCTGGCCGAACTGCGGGACACCTTCCACGGTTCCCGTCAGGCGACCTGGTTCCGGTTCGGTTTCACCCGTTTCCCTTGGCTGAACAGCACACAGGAGGAGGCCGTCAATCGGGTCATGCTTGCCAAAGATGTGGCGATCGTCCACGGTCCTCCCGGTACCGGCAAGACCACCACACTCGTGGAGGCGATTTACGAGACACTGCATCGGGAGAGCCAGGTGATGGTCTCCGCCCAAAGCAATATGGCGGTTGACTGGATCAGCGAGAAACTGGTCGATCGGGGTGTACCGGTCCTGCGCATCGGGAATCCTACGCGCGTCAACGACAAAATGCTGTCGTTCACCTACGAACGGCGATTCGAAGGCCATCCGGACTATCCGCAGCTGTGGAGCATCCGGAAAGCGATCCGAGAGCTGTATGCCCATGCACGCAACGGCATGGAGCGGGAGAAATTCCATCAAAAGATCAGTGCCCTGAAAGACAGGGCTACCGAATTGGAAATCCGCATCAATGAAGCCCTGTTTGCGGAAGCACGTGTCATCGCCTGCACGCTGGTCGGTTCGGCCCATCGTGTCCTGACGGGACGCAAGTTCGGGACCTTGTTCATCGACGAAGCCGCACAAGCGCTTGAACCCGCCTGCTGGATTGCCATCCGCAAGGCAGACCGGGTCATTCTGGCCGGAGACCATTGCCAGCTTCCACCTACCATCAAATGTCCGGAGGCCGCCCGCGGAGGACTGGATGAAACGCTGATGCAGGTGATTGTACGCAACCGGCCGGAGACGGTGTCCCTGTTGGGCATCCAGTACCGGATGAACGAAGCGATCATGCGCTTCTCCTCGGACTGGTTCTATCAGGGAGCACTCCGTTCGGCACCCGATGTCAAGTACCGGAGCATCCTGGACTTCGACACACCGATCGAATGGATTGACACGCAAGCGGATGAAGGAGGAGAAGAGTTCGTAGGCGATAATTTCGGCCGTATCAACAAAGCAGAGGCGGCCCGTTCCATCGAGCAGCTGACCCGATACATCCAAAAAATCGGGAAAGAGCGTTTTTTAGAAGAGCGTATGGATGTAGGTGTGATCTCTCCCTACAAGGCACAAGTCCAGTATTTGCGCCAACTGATCAAACGGGATCCCTTTTTCAAGCCCTACCGCCCCTTCATCAGCATCAACACGGTAGATGGTTTCCAGGGACAGGAGCGGGACATCATCCTGATCAGTCTGGTGAGAGCCAACGAAACGGGACAGATCGGTTTCCTGAAAGACTTGCGACGCATGAATGTAGCCATGACACGCGCCCGCATGAAACTGATCATCCTGGGTGACGTTTCCACGCTGACGCACCATCCCTTCTATCGGAAACTCTACGACTACATCCATGCGTTGCAGGAAGATCCCTCCGCCTAATCCAGCCGGCGGATCTCGTCGAGGCTTTTCCGCTTTTTCTCCGGCACCTCTGCCGTAGCCGGATAGCCGATCGGGATCAGTACGGCCGGTTCCCATGTCTCCGGCAAATGGAGGGCCTCATGCACACGGGGCGCATCGAAATTGCAGACCCAACAGGTGCCCAACCCCTGTTCGGCAGCCGCCAGACAAAGATGTTCTACGGCAATGGCGATGTCAATGTCCGCATGATCTTTTCCATCGCCGGCCCGGTGCCAACTGCGGCTGTGATCCGAGCAGGCCACAATGATGCAGCCGGCTGTCCGGATCCATTCACGCGGGTAAGAGGCCTTGACCGCTTCCAGCAACTCCGGGTGGTGTTCCTTGTCAATGACCCGGAAAGACCAGGGCTGGAAATTGACAGCTGACGGAGCCAAACGCACACATTCAAAGATATAATCCATTTTCTCCGGCTCGATAGGCCGGTCACTGTAACTACGCACCGAATAGCGCTGTTTCACCAAATCGAGTAAATTCATTGTTCTATGCTTTTAATTCACCAATCTATTCCTACTTCCGGGCCTTGAAATCGGCCACAAAGCCCTCACACAGCCAATTGGCCAACGCCTGCCGGTTGTTGCTCAACACAAGCCGCTGCTGATCAAACGAGTTCTGGATGTTTCCCAGCTCCACAAACAGGGAGGTCGGCTGTGTGTTGTTCAGCACATACAGGCTGCGGGAGCTGACCGTCCCCGTAAATCCTCTGCCGGGCTGATGCTTCCGGTATTTGGCTGCAAAGGTATTCTTCATCCGCTTCGCCAGCTGCTGGCCGGCCGCATGCTTATCCTTATAATAGAAAAAGACATCCGTCTGTTGCCCTTTACTCCGGCTGTCCACATGCACAAAGAGCGCCCGCTTATAGGCCGCCTTGCTCTTTTTGGAAAGCGTGTTGATCTCCGCACAACGCTGTTTCAGGCGGCTCACCTGATTCAGCGGGATCGGTTTTCCCATGCAGGTCTCCCGCTTGCTGTTGGACAAATAGCGGTCATCCCGGATCCCATCCTTTTCATCCTGGATGATGATGTGTACCTCCGCCCCCCGCATCAGCAGGTTGCGGGCCAGACGCAACACGATGTCGTAGGCATATTCATCCTCATGCAGCTGCACCTTGCCGACACGTCCGATAGCTCCCGGATCGGGTCCACCATGTCCGCTGACCAAATAGAAACAGGCCCCCTTCAACTCCTGCGATGAGACCGGATAAGAGGCCAACGCCTTGCCAAACAGAGGTTCATAATTCTTTTTCCGGCTCTTCGCCACGGAGGTGGAGGGCTCTTTCTCCTGGGATTTTGCCTGGGAAGGCAAGGTATAGGCCACCCCCTGGATCAACGCCTGATTCTTGCCGAACTTGCCTTTGTTGATCCGCAGAAACTCCTGCCGTTGGGCCGGTGTATTGCAATGAAAGCGTTGCAGGAACAGCGTAACCCCTTCCCCAGGTTTCGGATAGGCCTTTTCCTGGGCAGCCAGAGAGGGGAGACACAGCCACAGCACACTGACAAACAGAAAAAGAAACCGCTTCATGGATGTGTCAGTTTTTGGTAGATCGCTTTGGTCAATTGAATATCGTATGCCGCATCATGCAGCAGTTCCGGATCAATCCGGATGTCCAGTGTACGGGCCACTGTCTCCTGCTTGAAATCGGGCATAGAGGGGCGTTCAGCCATCAGATGTTGGGAAGCCAACACCATCACGTCAATGGAATTGACCCAGAACCAGGAATAAAAATAGTTGTCACCGTTCTGGACAAAAAAGGCCTTCAGAAAATAATTGTCGAACGAGCTGTTGTTGTAACCCACCAAGAAGAACTTGTCCTTCTTGTCGTATTTATCCACATACTTGCCCAGCATCTGGATAAATTGCTGATACACCTCGTGCATCGGCGGATATGACAAGATCTGCTCACGTGTCACATGGCAGACCCGCAACGCCTCTTCATCAATATCACATTGAGGATTGGGACATACACGGAAATCGAATGATTCCTGACTCACACCGTCAATCACA
>JBJECC010000158.1:0-9009 GCA_051870655.1 Parabacteroides sp.
ATATTCTGATTGTCGGTGTCAGCACGGACGAACTGGTTTCCTCGTATAAGGCGAAACCGATCATTCCGTTCAATGAGCGTTTGCAAATCATTGAGGCACTGAAAACACCGGATATTGTCATTCCGCAACATTCATTGGACCATACGGAGATTGTCAAGAAGTTGAACATCGACGCTTTTGTGGTGGGAGATGACTGGTATGGCAAATATGATTATTTGAAGGATTTGGGTGTACAAGTATTCTATTTCCCGTATGGAACCGGCGTTTCGTCGTCCAATTTGAAAAAGAAAGTACATGATTCATACGAAGCGAACTTACAGTCGCAACGGCAGGCCAAACCCTCGAAAGTACAAGGGTTCGGCGAAAAGTAATAATTCATGATGAAAAATTTTGTGTTGATCACTGGTGGAACCAAAGGAATTGGTCAGGCTGTAGCCCGTTGTCTGGCCAAGGCGGGGTATCCACTGTTGTTAACCTATCATGCCGATGAGGTTGCAGCCGAGACGGCACGGCAAACCCTTCAAGAGGGCTATGGCGTAGAGGTGCGTCTGTTACGTGCCGACAATGCGGATCCGGCTTCAATCGACCGGATCGACAACTACTTGGAGGAGCAGCAACTGACGTTGCAGGCGTTGGTGTTCAATGCCGGACTTACTTGTCGGGATTCGTTTGAAACATTGAAGCCGGCCGATTGGGAGCGCGTCTTTTATGCCAATGTCCATTTTCCGGTCTTTCTGTTGCAACGCCTTGTGAAGCGGATGGATGCGGGGGGCAGTGTGGTGTTTACCGGCTCATTGATGGGTATCCAGCCCCATTCCGTTTCGTTGGCGTACGGCGTGACGAAGAGTGCGGTACATGCCCTGGTAAAGAATCTGGTGAAATTCCTGGTGCCCTACCAGATACGTGTCAATGCGGTAGCTCCCGGATTCGTCGATACGGAATGGCAGAAGAGCAAACCGGCGGAGATTCGTCGTAACATTGAGAACAAAACGTCGTTGGGACGTTTTTGCGATCCGGGCGAGTTGGCCGATGTGTACAAGATGTTGATTGAGAATAGCTACTTCAACGGCGAAGTGGTCGTAGTGGATGGTGGCTATTCATATAAATAATAGGACATGAGTGAATTGAACAAAGAATATGAAGCCTCGTTGAAATCGATTGAGACAGAAAATGTGGTGGATCGGATTTTTTATCGTCCCATCGGCTTTCAGATTGCCCGTTTGCTGCGTGGCACGGGAATCACGCCCAATATGGTGACGATCATCTCTATTTTTGTCGGAGCCGCTGCCGGTTTCTGTTTCTACCACGATGATATACGTTGGGCTGTGTATGGTATCCTCTTTTTGGTGTGTGCCAATATCCTGGATTGTGTAGATGGCCAGTTGGCCCGTCTGACGGGTATCAAGTCGGAGATCGGACGTATTTTGGACGGTTTTGCCGGTGATATCTGGTTCACTTGTATCTATGTCGGCTTTGCGCTCCGTCTGGCCAATGAATATGGGACCTATTGGTTTTTTGTGCCGGCTTTCATGTCCGGTTTTTCTCATTTGGCACAGGCTAATATCACGGACTACTACAAGACATTGCATCTTTATTTCATCAGCAAGGATAAAGGGGCGGAGTTTCAGTCGCTGGAACAGGTAGAGGCCAAACACAAGGAGTTCAAGTATGGCATCAACAAGTTTTTCTATTGCCTTTACCGTTGGTACACGATGTTGCAGGTGACTTCGACACCGACACTACAGAAGATGTTGGCGCATCTGCACAGTAAATATGGTGATGACCTGCCTCAAGATGTGCGTGTCGCCTTCCGCAAGCAGAGCCGAAAGCTGATGCATGTCATCGATCTGTTGACGTTCAACGGACGTACATTGGTGATGTTCGTGATTGTGCTGACAGGTCATGTGTGGGCCTATTATGCGTATGAGATTCTGGTGCTCAACGCGGTACTGGTGTATGTATTGAAGCGGCATGAAAAGATGTGCGCCTCTTTCTTGAATGTGTGACAGGTTGGAGAAGTAGATGGAATGTATGAAAGAGAGCGTTTTCGATATTGCTGATTTGCAGGAGGCAGCTCCTTTTTTCCGGAGCCGGTTCGGCACTTGGCTGGGCCAAAAGCTGATCCATTGGTTACAGGTCGATCGGGTCAATCAGGCTCATATCAACAATTGTCATCTGCGAGGAGCTGCTTTTACGACAGGGCTGTTGAGTGATCCGCTGATCGATGTAAAATATAAGGTCCACAATGAGGAACTGCTGGACCAGCTGCCGGAGGGGGCCTTTGTGACGGTTTCCAATCATCCGATCGGTTCGATTGACGGAATCATTCTGATTGATCTGTTTGCCCGCCGCCGGCCTGACTTCAAAGTGATGGTCAATGGGGTGTTGGGTAAGATTTGGGCGATGGGAGACAATTTCATCTCTGTGACGCCTGACTCGAAGAACCAAGGAGCCAATTTGGCCAATGTCAATGGAGTGCGCTTGTCATTGCAGCGGCTCAAAGAGGGGCATCCGATGGGGTTTTTCCCGGCTGGAGCGATCTCATTCTATAATAAAAAGGAGAAAGCTGTACGCGACTTGACGTGGGCGCGTAGTGTGATCCGACTCATCCGGAAGGGAAAAGTTCCTGTGTATCCGGTCTATTTTGACTTTCTAAACTCCAAGTTTTTCTATCTGTTAGGGCGGATTGACTGGCGTCTGCGTACCCTGTTCATTCCTTCACAAGCCTTCAACAAGCGTGGAAAAACGGTGGATGTATATATTGGCCGCCCGATTTCTCCTGAAGAGATAGCCGGTATTCCGGACGATACGGAATTGGCCAACTTGTTGTATCAACGAACTTATCAAGCGAAAGGGTAGTGAGAAGATGAAAGTGGATATTCAATTGGTCAAACAGCGTTTTGGCATCATTGGCAATCATCCGGGGTTGAACCGGGCCATTGATGTGGCTTTGCAGGTGGCTCCGACCGATCTGTCGGTCCTGATCACCGGAGAGAGTGGTGTGGGTAAGGAGAATTTTCCCCAGATCATTCACCAGAACAGCCAACGGAAACATGGACAGTACATTGCGGTCAACTGTGGTGCCATTCCGGAAGGAACCATCGATTCGGAGCTGTTTGGACATGAGAAGGGCTCTTTCACCGGTGCGTTGGCCGATCGGAAAGGCTATTTCGAAGTGGCGGATGGTGGTACTATTTTTTTGGATGAAGTGGGTGAATTGCCCATGCCTACCCAGGCTCGTTTGCTCCGTGTACTGGAGTCCGGGGAATTTATCAAGGTAGGTTCATCGAAAGTGTTGAAGACCAACGTGCGTATTGTGGCTGCTACGAATGTGGATCTGGTGCGGGCTGTCTCGGAAAATCGTTTCCGTGAAGACCTGTATTACCGTCTGAACACGGTACCTATCCAGATTCCCCCTCTGCGTGAGCGTCACGAAGATATTCTTTTGCTGTTCCGAAAGTTTGCTATGGACTGTGCGGAGAAGTATCACATGCCATCGATTCATCTGGAAGAGGATGCACGCCAGCTGTTGCTCTCCTATCGCTGGCCGGGTAATGTACGTGAATTGAAGAATGTCACCGAGCGCATCTCGGTGATCGAGGAACAGCGCTCCATCACGGCTGATGTGTTGCGCCTGTATCTGCCTAACATTTCCGTGGAGAAGCTGCCAGTGTTGTTGCGTCAGGAAAATGAACAGAAGACCTTCAGCAGTGAGCGGGAGATTTTGTATCAGGTGCTCTTCGACATGAAGAAGGATGTGAATGACTTGAAGAAGCTGGTGCACGACATTATGAGTGGCAACATGCAGCAGGTCCATGTGGATGACGATCCTTCTCCCTATCCGCAGATCCGCCCGGTGCAGAAACCGGTGGCTTCACCGATTCATCCTCCGATTCAGGATGTTGTGGATGTGATGGAGGAGGAGACACTGTCGTTAGAAGAGGTCGAGAAAGAGATGATCCGCAAGGCATTGGAAAAGCATAACGGACGTCGCAAGAATGCTGCGGCCGATCTGAAGATTTCCGAGCGGACGCTCTATCGGAAAATCAAGGAGTATGATTTGGAATAGACCTCTATATACTATGAATAGGACGCATCTTTTTTGGATCGGATTGATCGGTTTGCTGATGACAGCTTGTACCATTTCGTACAAGTTCAATGGCGCCTCGATCGATTATACCAAAGTGAAGACAATTACCATAGCGGATTTCCCGAACCAAGCGCCTCTTGTCTATCCGCAACTTTCCCAAATGTTTACGGAGGCTTTAAAGGATATTTACGTGCGCCAGACACGTTTGGAGCTGACCAATGGCAATGGCGATTTGGATCTGCAAGGGGAAATCACAGGATATGACCTTTCCAACACAGCGGTCAAGGAGGATGCCTATGCCTCTTTGACGAAGCTGACCATCACAGTGCGTGTCCGCTATGCCAATCGGGTCAATCCGGATGAAGACTTCGAACAGTCATTTTCGGCCTATCGTGAGTTTGACGCCAACACGATGTTGGAGCAGGTGCAGGAGGAGCTGTGTACGGAGATTGTGGAAGAATTGGTCGATCAAATCTATAATGCGACAGTAGCGAATTGGTGATGATGAATGTAGAGGAAGTCTATCGGTGGATGAAGGAGCCTGCTCTTCTGACAGAAGAGACTGCGGAAGAGTTGCGGGGGCTGATTGAGCTGTATCCGCTGTTCGTGACGGCAAAGGTGCTCTATCTCATCAACCTCTCCCGGATACATCATCCCTCCTTTGCGGATGAGCTGCAACGGTTGGCTGTCTCATTGCCCGATCGCAAACGGCTGTACGGACTGATTCACGGGGAATGGACGGAGGAGGGTTCGTCTCTGCTTTTGGAAGAACAGGCTGATACGTTCTCCCTGATTGATCAGTTCCTCTCTTCGTCAGCTGTTGCTGAGCCCCCATCGGCTGAATCCAAGTTGCTGTTCCAACCCTCAGCCTCGATCGACTATTTGGCTACGATGGACAAGAAGAAACCGACGGAAGCGCCTGTTCCCCCACAGGAGGAGAGTGAGGAGGTGCGTCTGCAACATCAGGATCTGATCGATTCGTTTCTCCATCAGGAGGAGCAGAAAACGGTTGCCAAGTCACCGTTGGAGACCCAGGTCCATGCAGAAGAGTCTGTGCCACCCACACCACAAGTAGTAGAGGAAAACTCACTCAAAACGTTGGACGACTCCTTTTTTACAGAGACGTTGGCCCATATCTACATAAAACAGAGACGATATGAGCGGGCTTTGCAAATTATTCAAAACTTACGCTTGAAATATCCGGAAAAAAATATTTACTTTGCAGACCAAATCAGATTTCTTGAAAGATTGATTATTAACACTAAAAAATAAACAAATGTACGTATTTATCTCTATCCTCATTTTGATCGCTGCGATCCTGATGATTTTGATCGTTTTGGTTCAAAATTCAAAGGGCGGCGGATTGGCTTCAGGATTCTCTTCTTCAAACCAAATTATGGGTGTTCGCAAGACAACTGACTTTTTGGAAAAGGCAACTTGGACATTGGCCGGTATCTTGGTTCTGTTGAGTGTCGTTATCACAGCTTTTATTCCTCGTGCTCAGACAGTGAATGAGTCCGAGATCAAGCAGCAGGTGAACGATGCGGTTACCATTGATCCGAGCACGGTGGCTCCTGACTTTGGAACAGCTCAGCAACCGGCTGGTGCGGAAGAAGAAAAAGAGGCTGAATAAGACAAAACAAACGGAAGAAAACCAAAATAAAAAGAGCATCTCCGGCAAAGAGATGCTTTTTTTATATGAACAAACAGGTACATGGATTCAAAATTAATGCCCATCTATTTTGCTCCCCTGCAAGGATACACAGATGATGTATATCGGCGTGTACATCATGCTTTTGTAGGAGGGGTGGAGTGCTATTATACACCCTTCATGCGAATTGAGGGAGGCGGGGTTCGCAGCAAGGATTTGCGGGACGTTGATCCGAAGAACAATGTCGGTGTGCCGTTGGTCCCACAGATCATCATGCGTTCGTTGGCTGAGTTTCAGGAGTTGGTACATGTTGTAGAGGAGCGTGGCTACAGAGAGATAGACCTGAATATGGGTTGTCCCTTTCCGATGCAGGCACGTCATGGACGAGGGTGTGGCTTGATGACTCACGTGGATGTGGTACGCCAGTTGGCAGACGAGATTGCCCGGATGACGCATCTGCGTTTCTCGGTGAAGATGAGATTAGGGTGGGAGCAGGCAGACGAATGGAAACAGGTGCTGCCCATCCTGAACGACCTGCCGTTGAAACGGATTGTGTTGCATCCGCGTGTGGGGATCCAACAGTATAAGGGGGAATTGGACATTCCTTCCTTTGAATCCTTCTTACAGGAGTGCCGTCATCCGTTGATCTTCAATGGAGAGATCCGAACCATAGAGGCGATCCGTGAACTGGCTGCCCGTTATCCCGATTTGGCGGGGATTATGATTGGTCGTGGTCTTTTGGCCCGCCCTTCCCTGGCCGTTGAATATGCTTCATCGGCTGAGTGGGATTGGCCGACCCGCAAACGGCTGTTGCTCCGTATGCACAACCAGCTGAAGGAAATTTATGCCGGTATTGTGAATAGTGAGGAGCAGTTGCATGGCAAATTGCGTCTTTTTTGGGAATATATGGAGCCGGAACTGGACAAGAAGGCCTATAAACGCCTCATGAAAAGTGGCAATATGAAGAATTTTATGAAAGCTGTGGAGATGCTGTAATTTTCTGATTCCTGTTTTTAGGGGATTCGACTGTTTTTTGCATCTTACAAATACATATTTATATTTAATAGAATCATACATCATGAAAAGAATCAGTATCCTATTCGTGTGGCTCTTTGTATGGGCAACGAGTGTGTTGGCTATTCCACGTGCGGAATATCCTCGTCCACAGTTTGAACGTGCCAATTGGGTAAATCTGAATGGCGAATGGTCTTGCTCCTTCGACTATGCCGGTACAGGTATGGAGCGGGAGTGGTACAAATCAACAGGGTTTGACCAGAAGATTACGGTACCGTTCTGTCCGGAAAGCGCTCTTTCCGGTTTGGGACATACCGATTTTATCCAGCATTTTTGGTATCAGCGTAACATTGTCATTCCTCAGGAATGGGCCGGTAAGAAGATTTTTCTGAATTTCGGTGCCGTCTATTATAAGTCCGAAGTGTATGTGGACGGTGTGTTGGCCAACCGTCATTTCGGAGGAACCTCTTCGTTTGCAGTCGATCTGACTTCCTTGGTGAAGCCGGGACAGACACACAGTCTGGTCGTTTATGTAGAGAGTGACCTTCGTGCCGGTCATCAACCCGCCGGAAAACAGAATCTGCAGTTCGAGTCCTATGCCTGCAACTATACACGGACAACGGGTATCTGGCAGACCGTATGGATGGAGGCCGTTCATCCTGAAGGTGTTCAGTCCGTCCAGATATTGACTGATATTGATCAGCAGCAACTGGTGATCCGTCCCCGTTTCTATAGCGAGCAGGGTGGCAAGCTGCAGGTCACACTGAAAGACAATGGCAAGGTGGTCGCTTCACAGACAGTGTCGGCCAGTGCGCTTTCAACCGTGGTACTGCCGGTGAAGAAGATGAAGACTTGGAGTCCGGAGTCTCCCTTCCTGTATGATCTGGAATACAAAGTACTGAACAAGCAGGGTGCGGTTGTCGATGAAGTGAAGGGATATGCCGGCATGCGTAAAGTGCATATTGAGGGCAATAAGGTCTTTCTGAACAATCAGCCCTACTATCAGCGTCTGGTCTTGGATCAGGGATTCTATCCGGATGGCATTTGGACTGCTCCGAGCGACGAAGCGCTGAAACGGGATATAGAACTCTCTATGGCAGCCGGATTCAATGGAGCCCGTCTGCACCAGAAGGTGTTTGAAGAGCGTTTCTACTATTGGGCAGACCGCTTGGGCTATCTGACTTGGGGTGAGGCTTCCAGTTGGGGTATGGATTGCAACAGTACGGAATCGGCCCGCAACTTCTTGACGGAATGGAGTGAAATCGTGACACGTGACCGCAATCATCCCTCTTTGTTGATCTGGACACCGACGAATGAGGAGTTCTGGCCGGACCGTGTACAGTATCCGCGTCTGATGCATGACCTGTACAACTTGACCAAAGCGATTGATCCGACCCGTCCGTTCCACGGAACAAGTGGCGGTGTGCACATTGCAACGGATATTTGGACGGTACATAATTATGAACAGGATCCGGCCAAGCTGAAAGAGCAACTCTACAACGGGGGCAAGCTGTTTGAAACGCCCTGTTGGGAGATCCAGCTGATGCCGATGAATATAGGATTCAACGGATTGAAATATACAGACCAATATGCATTCCGCTCTTACAAGAAGGATATGCCCTATTTGGTGGATGAGTTCGGAGGCATAAAATGGAATCCGGCCCAACAGTTGCAAAGCGCACAGAACACCTCTTGGGGATATGGCGAGCCGCCTCGTTCTTTGGAAGAGTTCTATGCACGTCTGGAGGGACAGGTGAATGCTGTCTTGTCGTTGTCGGCTGATATCTGGGGATATTGCTATACGCAGTTGACCGATGTGGAACAGGAGCAGAATGGCATTTATTTTTACGACCGTTCTCCGAAGTTCGACATGGAGCGTATTCATGCGATCTTCAGCAAGCAGCCTTAATGCTGTTTTTACACTAAAATGAAAATCAATGGTTAGTTATTTGCAGATAGACAATCTCACGAAGAGTTTCGGAGATTTGGTGTTGTTCGAGAATATCACCTTCGGGGTGGCGCAAGGGCAGAAGATAGGTCTGATTGCCAAAAACGGTACAGGAAAGACCACGTTGTTGAATATCATTGCCGGTAAGGAGGACTATGACAGTGGCTCCGTCGTGTTTCGCAATGATTTGCGGGTGGGCTATCTGGAGCAGTCGCCTGCCTATCCCGAAGAGCTGACCGTGTTGCAAGCCTGTTTCTGTTCACCTAATGAGACGGTCCGGTTGCTGGCCGTGTATGAAGAGGTTGT
>JBJECC010000159.1:0-8903 GCA_051870655.1 Parabacteroides sp.
AAAAATGCACCGCAAAGGTAGGGAATTTTTTCGATATGATATTATAAAATATATCTTTTGTACAGACCTCCGATTCATAATGCCCGATCACAGCCAACAAGATGCGATCTTCCACATCATAGAAATCGTTGTATTTGGCCTCTCCGGTAATGAACACATCTGCCCCATACGCGATGGCATCCTTGATCAGGAAGGCGCCACTGCCTCCACACAAAGCCACTTCCCGGATGGTCTTTCCGGTCAATGCCGAGTGTTTGATGCAATCCACATGGAACAGTGCCTTGATCCGTTGCAGGAAATCCAGCTCGTCCTCTCCCTCCGGCAATTCACCGACAACACCCGAACCGGCCTGTTCCCAGCTGTTTGCCAAGGGATAGAAATCGAAAGCAGGCTCCTCGTAAGGATGGGCCGACAACAGCGCCTGACGCACAGCTGTCTGCCGATAGGCCGGAAGAATCACTTCAATACGGATCTCCGGTTCGGTATGCAACTCACCGATCTCTCCACAGAAAGGATGACAACCTGCTGATGCGCGGAATGTTCCTTTACCCTGCAGATTATAGCTACAGGCATCATAGTTGCCGATGCAACCGGCTCCGGCATTGAACAGGGTGTTGCGTACCACCTCAGCATACGCCTCCGGCACAAAGGTGACCAGCTTCAGGAGCGCATTCTTCTGGGGTGACAAGACACGTACATTCTGCAAACCGATGATCTCCGCCATCCGGAAATTGACACCGCCCACGGCATTATCCAAATTGGTATGTGCCGCATAGACCACCAGATCATATTTACAGGCCTTGATCATGCAGCGCTCCACATAATTTTTGCCCGTCAACGATTTGAAGGGACGGAATGCCAAAGGATGATGCGCAATGATCAAATTGCATTCCGTCTCAATGGCTTCGTCAATCACCTCTTCCGTCACATCCAGGCAGATCAGCACACCAGTGGCAGGTTGGTTGACATCCCCCACCTGCACACCAGCGTTGTCAAAATCCTCCTGAAGAGGTAACGGAGCATAGAGCTCGATCTCTTTCAATAGGTCGCGGATCTTCGGCATAGTACATTACTTCTCTTTCAAGTCCACACGCAACTGCAATTCATCCAACTGGGCCGGATCCAGAATACCCGGAGCATCCAGCATGACATCACGACCCGAGTTGTTTTTCGGGAATGCGATACAATCGCGGATGGAATCGAGTCCGGCAAACAGAGACACCCAACGATCCAATCCGTAGGCCAAACCTCCGTGAGGCGGTGCACCGTATTTGAAGGCATTCATCAGGAAGCCAAAACGCTCTTGCGCCTTCTCCTCCGTGAAGCCCAGCACGCGGAACATCTTATCCTGCAACTGGCTGTCATGGATACGGATAGAACCGCCACCCACTTCAACGCCATTGATCACCATATCGTAGGCATTGGCACGTACCTCACCCGGATCGGTATCCAGCAACGGGATGTCTTCCGGTTTCGGAGCCGTAAAGGGATGGTGCATCGCATAGAACCGGTTGTCCTCTTCGCTCCATTCCAGCAACGGGAAGTCGATGACCCACAGACAGGCAAACTGATTCTTGTCGCGCAAGCCCAAACGACTACCCATCTCCAAACGCAACTCGCACAATTGCTTGCGGGTCTTCATGGCGTTGTCACCTGACAAAATCAGGATCAGGTCACCCGGCTGTGCATCGAAAGCAGCCTTCATCTGCTGCAACACCTCCTGAGAGTAGAATTTATCGACACTTGACTTCACATTACCGTCAGCCTCCACACGGGCATACACCATACCTTTAGCCCCGACCTGCGGACGTTTGACAAACTCCGTCAACTGATCCAACTGCTTGCGTGTATAGCTGGCAGCACCTGTGGCACAAATACCACCGATATAGGCAGCATCGTCGAATACGGAGAAACCATGACCCTTCATGATATCCATCAATTCAACGAAACGCATACCGAAACGGAGATCCGGTTTGTCACTACCATAATATTTCATGGCGTCATGCCATGTCATGCGCGGGAATGCCTCTTTAATATCAATACCCTTGATCTTCTTAAAGAGATCCTTCGCCATTCCCTCAAACAGCGTGATGATATCTTCCTGTTCCACGAAACTCATCTCACAGTCGATCTGTGTGAACTCCGGCTGGCGGTCAGCACGCAAGTCCTCATCGCGGAAACACTTTACAATCTGGAAATAACGATCGAAGCCTGACACCATCAGCAGTTGCTTCAAGGTCTGCGGAGATTGCGGAAGAGCGTAGAACTGTCCCGGATTCATACGGGAAGGCACCACGAAGTCACGGGCTCCCTCCGGCGTTGAGTTGACCAGAATCGGTGTCTCCACTTCCAGGAATCCCTGTTCGTCCAAATAACGACGTACCTCGAAAGCCATCCGGTGACGCAGTTCCAAATTGGCGCGTACGCAGTTACGACGCAAATCCAGATAACGATATTTCATACGCAGGTCATCCCCACCGTCTGTTTCATCTTCAATTGTGAAAGGAGGAGTCACAGCCGAGTTCAAGATATTCAAGTCCGACACGATCAACTCGATCTCGCCAGTAGGAAGGTTCGGGTTCTTGCTGGAACGCTCCCGCACCGTACCCGTTGCCTGAATCACATATTCTCGACCCAATTTGTTTGCCTTGTCACAGAGTTCCGCATTTACTTCCTGATTGAAAACCAATTGCGTGATGCCATAGCGATCGCGCAAGTCCACGAATGTCATGCCGCCCATCTTACGAATTTTCTGCACCCATCCGGCCAGTGTCACCACCAACCCCTCATCAGCCAGGCGCAGATTTCCACAAGTTCTTGTTCTATACATCTCTTCTTACAGAATTTATAGGTAATTATCTTTTGCAAAAGTAGTATTTTTTTTCAATGCGGACTTGGATTCATATCCTTTTTTACATCATTGGGGTATAAGAATTCTTTTTCAAAAAAAAGCCGGAAATATTTGCAGATTGTCAGATAATGCATACATTTGCCGTCGTAAAACAAAAATGAACAGGAAAAATGATCATAGCAAACAATACATATTGGTGGTGGCGCTCCGTACAACTCAAGCAGTCGTAAGGGACGAGGACACGTATGTATGCTATCACAAGAATATAAAGAGGTCTGTCGCACTTGCGGCGGACCTCTTTCTTTTTAAGGGAAAACAGAACAACAAAAACAACGATACTAAGCAGAAAAATGAAAACGTATTTAGTGAACAACGATGGTTATTATGGTGAGTTTGGCGGAGCCTACATCCCCGAAATCCTGCACCAATGTGTGGAAGACTTGCAGAAATGTTATCTGGAAGTGCTACAGAGCGAAAGTTTCAAGCAAGAATTTGCCCAATTGCTGCATGATTACGTGGGACGCCCCTCCCCTCTCTATCTGGCAAAACGACTGAGTGAAAAGTATGGCTGCAAGATCTATCTGAAACGGGAAGATCTGAACCATACAGGTGCCCATAAAATCAACAACACCATCGGACAAATCCTTTTGGCCCGCCGCATGGGCAAGAAACGCATCATTGCAGAGACCGGTGCAGGACAGCATGGTGTAGCCACCGCTACCGTCTGCGCCTTGATGAACATGGAATGCGTCGTGTACATGGGTAAAACCGACGTTGAACGGCAACATGCCAATGTACAAAAGATGGAGATGCTGGGGGCTACCGTCGTTCCGGTCACCTCCGGCAACATGACATTGAAAGATGCCACGAACGAAGCGATCCGTGACTGGTGTTGTCATCCGGACAATACCTACTACATCATCGGTTCTACCGTCGGTCCGCATCCCTATCCCGACATGGTGGCCCGTTTGCAGTCCGTCATCAGTGAAGAGATCAAGAAACAGCTGTTGGAAAAAGAGGGACGGGACTATCCGGATTACCTGTTTGCCTGTGTAGGCGGTGGAAGCAATGCCGCAGGTACCATCTATCACTTTGTAGATGACGAACGTGTCAGGATTGTCCTGGCCGAAGCCGGTGGAAAAGGCATTCATTCGGGCATGAGTGCCGCCACGATCCAGTTGGGCAAGAAGGGAATCATCCACGGCGCACGTACCCTGGTGATGCAGAATGAAGACGGACAGATTGAAGAGCCCTATTCCATCTCGGCCGGTCTCGATTACCCCGGCATCGGTCCGATCCATGCCAATCTGTATCAGACACATCGGGCTACGATTTTGGCTGTCAACGATGATGAGGCACTGGATGCCGCCTTCGAACTGACACGTATCGAGGGTATCATCCCGGCACTGGAAAGTGCACATGCTTTAGGCGCACTGAACAAAATCACCTTCAAACCCACCGATGTCGTCGTACTGACCGTCTCAGGGCGGGGTGACAAAGACATGGATACCTATATCAAATACAAACAGCAACATGACAACCATTAAATCAGGAATCAACAGATGAAAACATATCATTTCAATACGATCAGCAAGCAGGTGCTGGGCGACTTGCACACACCGGTAAGCGTTTATCTGAAAGTACGCGATGTCTATCCGGAATCGGCCCTCCTGGAGAGTTCCGATTTCCACGGCAACGAGAACAGTCTCTCTTACATCGCACTCTGCCCGCTGGCCACCATTGGCATCAACAACGGGGAATGTACGGCCACCTATCCCGACGGCAGCCGGGAAGTGACGCCGCTTCAGGAACAATTCAATGTGGCAGATGCCATGAATGACTTTTTGAAACACTATACTATCGAAGGGGACAACAAGAAAATATGCGGTCTGTTCGGTTATACGGCATTCGATGCGGTCCGTTACTTCGAAAACATTCCCGTCATGGAGGTTCACCACGAGGAAAACGACGCCCCCGACATGCTATACATATTATATAAGTATCTTTTGGTGTTCAACCATTTCAAAAACGAACTGACATTGGTCGAGCTTCTGCAACCGGGCGAGCAGGATCATCTGCGTGAAATCAGTACCCTGATCGAGAACCGGAATTATGCCTCCTACAATTTCCAGACGATTGGCAAAGAGACCTCTCCCATCACGGATGAAGACTACAAGGCCATGGTACGGCAAGGGGTGAAACATTGTCTGCGTGGGGATGTGTTCCAGATCGTCCTCAGCCGACGGTTCGAACAGGCATTCAAAGGGGATGACTTCAAGGTGTATCGGGCTCTGCGTAGCATCAATCCCTCCCCTTACCTTTTCTATTTTGATTTCGGAGGATTCCGGATCTTCGGATCCTCTCCGGAGACTCACTGCAAAGTGACCGGCGGACATGCGAGCATCGACCCGATTGCCGGAACAGCTTTCCGCACAGGTAACCTGGAAATTGACAAGCAGCGTACCGAAACTCTTCTGGCAGATCCCAAAGAGAATGCCGAACATGTCATGCTGGTCGATTTGGCCCGGAACGACCTCAGCCGGAATGCACATCACGTGCAAGTCGATTTCTACAAGGAGGTGCAGTATTACAGCCACGTCATTCACCTGGTCTCACGGGTCAGCGGAGATGTGAATCCGGAGAGTAACCCGATCAAGACCTACATTGATACCTTCCCGGCCGGTACCCTGAGTGGTGCCCCCAAAGTACGGGCCATGCAGCTCATCACCGACATTGAGCAGCACAACCGGGGAGCCTACGGTGGCTGTATCGGTTTCATCGGACTGGACGGTGATCTGAATCAGGCCATTACCATCCGTACATTCGTCAGCCGTGGCAATGTACTCTATTACCAGGCAGGAGCCGGCATCGTAGCCAAGAGCAACGACGAACGGGAATTGCAAGAAGTCAACAACAAGCTGGGCGCACTCAAAAAGGCGATTGACCTGGCCACTACATTAATTAATTGATATAAAAGAGGAACAACAGAGATGAAAAAGATATTATTGTTTGACAATTACGACTCCTTCACCTACAATCTGCTTCATATCCTGCGGGAATTGGGTGCAGACGTGGAGGTTTTCCGCAACGACAAGATCTCCCTGGAAGCGGTAGATCGCTTTGATAAGATTGTCCTGTCACCGGGACCGGGCATTCCGGAAGAGGCCGGCATCCTGCTCCCTTTGATCAAGCGGTATGCACCGACCAAAAGCATTTTGGGAGTCTGTTTGGGTGAACAGGCCATCGGACAAGCATTCGGAGCCAAACTGATCAACCTGACCGAAGTACATCACGGCGAATGTTCCGATGTCCGGATCATCCAGCCTGATCCCCTGTTTGCGGGGTTGGAACATACCATCCGGGCCGGACGTTACCATTCCTGGGTAGTTTCCAAAGAGGATTTTCCCTCTTGCCTGGAGATTACGGCAGAAGATGTAATTGAAGGGCAGATCATGGCACTACGGCATCGGGAATATGATGTGCGCGGCATCCAATTCCATCCGGAATCCGTACTGACCCCGAAAGGGAAACAAATCATTGAGAACTGGTTGAAACATTAATCACAAGGAGATTCATCGTATGAAACAAATCTTATATCGGCTGTTCGAACACCAATATCTGGGACGGGAAGAGGCGCGTACCATTTTAGAGAACATTGCCGGCGGCAAATACAACGATTCACAGATTGCCAGCCTCATTACCGTCTTTTTGATGCGTAGTATTTCTGTAGAGGAGCTGACCGGATTCCGGGAAGCATTGCTGGAGATGCGTGTGCCCGTCAACCTGTCGGAATTCCAACCCATCGACATTGTCGGTACGGGTGGTGACGGGAAGAACACCTTCAACATCAGTACCACCTCCTGCTTTGTCGTAGCCGGTGCCGGTTATCACGTTGTCAAACATGGTAACTATGGGGCCACATCGGTCAGTGGGGCCAGCAACGTCATGGAACAACATGGTGTGAAGTTTACCAACGACGAAAGCAAGCTGCGCCGCTCCATCGAGCAATGTGGCATTGCCTATCTGCACGCACCCTTCTTTAACCCGGCGTTAAAAGCAGTCGCTCCCGTACGCAAGGCATTGGCTGTACGTAGTTTCTTCAACATGCTGGGTCCGTTGGTCAACCCTGTGATTCCAGCCTATCAGTTGTTGGGTGTCTATAACCTGCCTCTGTTACGTCTCTACAACTATACGTATCAGGAGAGCGGCACCAAATTTGCGATTGTCCACAGTCTGGACGGATATGACGAGATTTCATTGACAGATGAGTTCAAAGTGGCAATGGCTGACAAAGAGAAGATTTATACCCCGGAGATGTTGGGTTTCCAGCGTTGTACCGAACAGGATCTGGATGGAGGAAATACTCCGGAACAGGCAGCCCGCATCTTCGATGCCGTTTTGAACAACACAGCTACAGAGGCACAAAAGAACTGTGTCATCGCCAACTCTGCCTTTGCCATTCAAGTCATTCATCCGGAGAAAAAAATCGAGGAGTGTATTGCCGAGGCACGGGAGTCCCTGGAAAGCGGAAGAGCTTTGGCCACCTTCCAAAAGTTTCTGACACTTAATGCATGAGCATCATGAAAGATATCTTACAAGAGATCATAGCCCACAAACGGATTGAGGTGGAGCAGCACAAACAGGCAGTCAACCTGCAAATGCTGCTCGCCTTGGGGGGCGAACAATTGGACCGACCCACTATCAGTATGCGCGCAGCCTTGGAGCAGTCAGCGTCCGGCATCATTGCCGAATTCAAACGTAAGAGTCCCTCTAAAGGATGGCTGCATCGGGGAGCACAGGTCGAAACGGTGATTCCGGCATACGAGCAGAACGGAGCTTCTGCCTGTTCCATTCTGACCGACAGTACCTTCTTTGGAGGTGCACTGCGCGATCTGAAACAGGCTCGACAGCTGGTCAAACTGCCCCTGCTGCGCAAAGATTTCGTTGTCGATCCCTACCAGCTCTTCCAAGCCCGTGTCATGGGGGCAGATGCTGTCTTGCTGATTGCGGCCGCTCTGAATATCCATGAATGCCATGCACTGGCTGCCACGGCCCACAGTCTGGGCTTGGAGGTGCTTCTCGAGGTCCACCGGACGGAGGAACTGGCCTATGTGGATGAACACATCGATATGTTAGGGGTCAACAACCGGAATCTCGGGACCTTCCATACGGATGTAGAGAATTCGTTCCGGTTGATTGAAGCCATGAAACAGACCTCCTACAGGCCGTTACTGGTTTCAGAAAGCGGCATATCGGATCCGACACAAGTAGCCGCTCTACGCGCGGCCGGTTTTCAAGGTTTCCTGATCGGCGAGACCTTCATGAAAACGGAACAGCCGGGCACGACACTGCATACATTTATTCAATCCATCCCTCAAAAGGTATAAGAGATGATCAAAGTTTGTGGAATGCACGATCCGGACAATATCCGTGACGTAGCTCAGTTGGGCATTGATCTGATGGGGTTCATTTTCTACCCCCGTTCGCCTCGTTTCTTCTCAGGCGATCCGGCAGGGATTGCAGCCGCCACCTGTGCCAAAGTCGGGGTATTTGTGAATGCTACCACCGAAGAGATGCGGGAGACAGCCATCCGTTACCAGTTGGATTATCTGCAACTGCATGGACAGGAGACACCCGAACAGTGTCATACACTGCAAAAACGGGGGTACGCACTTATCAAGGCCCTTTCCATTGCCACTGTGGAAGATGTCAAACGGGCTATGGAGTATGCGGACCGGGTAGAGTATCTGCTGTTCGACACGAAATGTGCCGGCTATGGAGGCAGCGGACGACAATTTGACTGGTCCCTGTTGACCCATTACACAGGCGATACTCCTTTCCTGTTAAGCGGAGGAATCGGTCCGGACAGTCTGGTGGCTCTTCGTCAGTTTACTCATCCCCGCTGGGCAGGCATTGACCTGAACAGTGCATTTGAATCAGCGCCCGGCCACAAAGAGGTGGAACGGTTACGCACCTTCATCAACCAATATAAAAAAGAAATAGAATCATGAATCGTATAACAAACCTATTTGAACAGAAACAACACGGTATT
>JBJECC010000160.1:0-1608 GCA_051870655.1 Parabacteroides sp.
AGATGAACGGAAATCCTGTCATAGAGACACAGGCGTTGTCCATTGGTTATGTGCTGAAAGGTGGCGGACGCAAAGTGGTACACGAGTCGTTGGACTTGCGGTTGATGCCGGGTGAAGTCACCTGTCTCTTGGGTTTGAACGGGGCCGGCAAATCGACATTGCTCCGTACGTTGTGTGGATTCCAGCCGCCTTTGCAGGGGGAAATCATCCTGATGGGTGAACCGTTGCGTCGCTATTCTCAGAGTCGTTTTGCATTGACGGTCGGTGTGGTGTTGACGGAAAAGACACATGCCGGCGGACTCACGGTGTTTGAACTGGTCTCCTTAGGGCGTCATCCTTATACCGGTTTTTTCGGACAACTCAAGGCGCAGGACAAAGCGATTATCCATGATTCGTTGGAGGCTGTCGGGATGCTGCATAAGCGCGATAGCTATGTGTCGGAACTGAGCGATGGAGAGCGGCAGAAGGTGATGATTGCCAAGGCACTGGCCCAACAGTGTCCGATTATTCTGTTGGACGAACCGACCGCCTTTTTGGATGTGACAAGCCGCATTGAAACCATGGCATTGTTGCACAGATTGGCTGTGGAACAGGGAAAAGCGATCCTGTTATCTACCCACGATTTGGATCTGGCCATTCAGATGGGTGATTGTCTCTGGTTGCAGGCCAAAGGCAAACCGATGGCTTGCGGTACACCGGAAGATCTGATCATGGGCGGCTCCTTCCAACACTTCTTTGACCGGGACTCGATTGTCTTCGATCCGGCAACCGGTAAACTTCAGATGCAGGCCGCCATGCAGCCTGTCGGTGTGGATGGTGATCCGTTTACAGCATTTTGGGTGGGCAATGCATTGGTGCGAAATGGTTTTCGTCCATCGGTTAAGGTCTCAGACCGGTTGATGATTGAGTGTGTCTCGCCCACTTGCCAACAGGTGAGCTGGCCGGATGGCCGTCGGCAGGAGACACACAGCCTGGCAGAGCTGATACATCTCCTCCGTTCGTGATTGCCACCTCGAATTTAAAGCCACTCTAATCTTATATAGTGCATGATTATTCTGTATTTACAATGTTCATCAGTTCATCGAAACTATCCACCTTACCATACTTGATTTGTGAGGACGACAGTTGGTCGAAGAGTTTCTCGGCACAGGCTATCTTGCCTCGCTCTATCTCGCGCAGGTCAAGGGACGACATGCTGCCCTTGGTCTCTGCCACGAAATAAACGTGCTTCACCGCGCCCTCCTGAAAGGCTATCGCCCAGTCGGGAGAATAGTTGCCTACGGGTGTGGGGATATGGAAGCCCTTGGGCAGTTTGGCATATACCACAACCTCCTTTGCCGTGTCGAGGTGCTGCACGAACTTGCGCTCCACGCTCTCGGCGGCATTCCCGTCGGTGAAGACGTAGTCCACGATGCTCTTCTTGCCCTCGTAGGCCTTGTCCATGGAGGTGTGCTTCTCCTGTGTGAAGATGTCGCTGGAGTATTCGCCATCCACCTGGTTGTAGCTGATATGATCCACAATGATGGTGGCTTTCTGCTCCATGATAATCCTCGACACCTTGCGGATGAACTCCTCGGGGTTCACCTTGTAGAGGTCGAACTTCATGGG
>JBJECC010000161.1:0-8676 GCA_051870655.1 Parabacteroides sp.
TCTTGCCATAGCCTGCATAGACCGAACCACCCGGTGAATTGATATAAATGGAAATATCTTTTCCTGGATCACTGGAATCCAGATAAAGCAATTGTGCCTGGATCACATTTGCCGTATAATCGTCGATTGCCGTCCCCAAGAAAATGATGCGGTCCATCATCAGGCGGGAAAACACGTCCATTTGAGCCACGTTCAACTGACGTTCTTCAATGATTGTCGGCGAGATGTAGCTGCTTGTGATATTCATATAGCTATCCAAAGCGGTACCACTCATGCGCAAATGTTTCGTCGCGTACTTTCTAAAATCTTCCATATTTTATTTGATATAATAGTTTTTGTCCCGCAAACGGAAAGGGAACAAAAAAGAGATTCCTCTCCGCCTATCTACGGGTAAACAAAGTTATAAATAAAATTCTTAACGAAACAACTTTATTTATACCCGTAAGATATTTTTTAGAGAGAAATCTCTTTCCTACCCTCAGTTCCAATCCCTTAAAGGGAACCGAACCGTTATTTATTACTCAAAAAGTTTTGCAAACTCGTCCACAGAAACCTCTTTGACGTCCAAAGCAACCTGTTCCTTCAACCATCCTGCCAATTTCTCCTCAACGGCACGTTCCACGATGTTCTGTACAGTCTGCTTGTTCTTCAACATTTCTTTTGCGTAGTTGTTCAATACGTCTTCCGGAACAGAGAGCATTCCGTACTGTGCGAACTGAGCCTTTGCCACACGCTTTGCAAATGATTCCAGATCGGCATCCTCTACCTTCAGGTTGTTCTTCTTTACCAAAGACTCCTTGATCAGGTGATAAACCAAATCTGCCTTGATCTGCGGATAATCCTTCTCAATAGACTCCGGTGTATTCTTCTCATTGGCAACAACCAACCAACGTTTCAGCAGGGCATCGTCGAATGACAACTCGCCGGCCTTGGCTACCAACATATCGCGGATATCGAGCAGGAACTTATAGTCGCTCTGCGGAGTGAACTGCTCGGCCAATGCCTCACGGATACTGTTCTTGAACTCCTCTTCGCTGCTGACTGTACCTTCACCCAGCACCTTGTCAAACAACTCCTGGTTCAATTCCGCATTCTTATGACGCTGGATCGCCTTGATCTCAAAGCTGAAGTCGCCGGTCATCTCGGCTACCTTCTCCTTGTCAATCTTCAGGAAAGAGGCGATCTCCGCTTCTGCACCTTCAAATGCCTTGTTGGGATTGAATACGATGACACTGTTGACTGTTGCACCGATGAACTTTGCACGCTCAGCCTCGTCCTTGATATACTGCGGCATCAAGACAACGTTCTCTACAACCAGGCCACCCTCTTTCGGAGCTCCATTTTCCAGTTCAGCTACTGTACCCTTCACCAGATCCTTTTCACTTACCTCTTCAGCATCCTCATAAGTACCGAAGTTAGCTGTATATGACTCGATCTGCTTGTTGACCATGTCTTCCTCGATATTCACCTGATAGAAAGGTACTTTATCCTCCTGGCTCAGCGCGATGTTGATCTCCGGTGCCAAAGCCACGTCAAAACAGAACTCAAACGTCTCCTGCTTGTCAAAGTCAATCGGCTGCTGTTCTGTCTCGTTCGGCAGCGGTTCGCCCAGCACATTCAGGTTATTCTCACGGATGTATTTAAACAGGTTCTCAGAGATCAACTTGTTCACCTCTTCAACCAATACGTGCTTGCCATACATCTTCTTTACCAAGCTCATCGGCACCATTCCCTTACGGAAACCCGGCACGTTTGCTTTCTGACGGAAAGTGCGCAGACCCTTTTCTACCTGAGCAGCATAATCAGCCTTCTCAATTTCCAATTTCACGATGCCACTTACTGCACCGTTGTTCTTAAACGAAATATTCATTCTGAATGATATTTATGGAATTAATTAATATTCTACTCGTATTTTAGGGCGCAAAATTAGATTTATTCTTTCAAACTCGCAAGTTTTTTCAAGTCCAAGTCCATGTATTTTCAGAATATAAAAGGATTCATTTCACGATTCTTTGCCCTATCTTTGTCCTTCATTTGGTTAAACATTCTTTTTTTGCCTCTATGAAACAGGGTGTATGGGCCGACAGACCGGCCTCTTTTCAATGTCTTTGGTTGCTGACCACGCTATTCGGCGGGCTCTGCCTGTCCGGTTTTCTGACCATTGCATGCGTATGGTGTATGCAGATACCGCTTGAATCACTTGGCAGTGACCCGTGGCTGATCCGCTTCTCGCAACTGCTTTCGGCTGCCTGTACATTTCTGCTGCCAGCCCTGTGCGTGGCCTGGACATGTGGCCGTTCGGTTCCTGACTATCTGTCCATCGGTTCCGCCCCACGTCCCTCCCAGCTTGCTTGGGTCCTGGGGAGCCTGCTGATGTGGGTTCCTTTCCTTAATATAATTGAGCTGGTGAACCGGCAGCTGCAACTGCCCGAATGGCTGGCTCCCGTAGAGTGGTGGATGCAGGCAAAAGAGCAACAGGCAGAAGCGATTGTCCGGCTTCTGATGAGTGACACCGGATGGCTCCCCTTGGCAGGCAATCTGTTGGTGATAGCCCTCACGGCTGGCATCACGGAGGAATTCCTGTTCAGAGGCTGTTTCCAACGGATCTTCCGCCAAGGATTCTCCAGCCCCCACACAGCCATCTGGCTGACAGCCGTCCTGTTCAGTGCCATCCATCTCCAGTTTTATGGATTCATACCGCGTCTGCTCTTGGGTGCCTATTTCGGGTATCTGCTCCTTTGGAGTCGTAATCTCTGGATTCCGGTCTTCGCCCATTTCTGCAACAATGCGTTGGTGGTACTCACAGAACAGTATCCGGTTCCCCTGCTGAACGACTATTTCCATCCCACAGATACTGCGCAGCTCTCCCTACCCTACCAGCTGTTGGCTGTTGCCACGCTCCTGCTTTTTGTCGTGTGTATCCGCCAGTTTCAGCGGGAAGTCTCTTGCGGAACCACCAACTGATTGGTATTCATGCGTTGCATATACTGTTGGATGATGGATTTCAACCGGTCCTCCATCGACTGGCGCGTCTCAGCCGGCATAGTCGCCAGACAATTCTCCTGCAGGAGTGAATCACGCCGGAACGCATAGGCCCGAGTCGATTGCTTCCCATCGAACTGCAGCAGATAATCCCCCTGTACAAACTGATAGATGCCCGTAGCCGGCAGGTAATTGACAGCAAACTTCTCTTCAGCCGGCGTGTGCAGAATATCCTGGCCAAAGGCCACATAGGGCCTCTCATAGCCCAACAGCCCCAACACTGTCGGCAAGATGTCTATCTGATTGACCACTTTGGCCTCATCATATCCTTGTAGTTCCGGCAGTCCGGGCGCATAAAAGAGGATGGGCACTGCATATTCACCCAAATCGGTCACATACACCGGCTCGCAATTGCCACTGGTGTGGTCGGCTGTCAGCACAAACAGGGTATTGCAGAACCAAGGTTGCTTCCGGGCCTTCTCAAAGAAACGGCGCAAGGCATAATCGGTGTACGCAATACATCGGAACAGCGGTGCCGGACCCTCTGGAAACAGACCTGCATAACGCTCCGGCAATGCAAAAGGCGTATGAGAAGTAGCTGTAAACACAGAACTGGCAAACGGCTCGGGAAACTCCGAGAGGCGATCGCAGAAAAACTGAAGGAACTCCTCATCCCAAATGGCCCACGTTCCGTCGAAGTCCTGGTCACCTCCATAATGCGGGTCCTGGTTATATTCGGTCCGGCCCCAATAGCTGTCAAAGCCACTGGCACGGGCAAAGGCCTCAAATCCCATCGAACCATTCATGGCCCCATGAAAAAAGGAGGTGTGATACCCCTTGTGGCGTCCCAGTTCACCCGCCAAGCCAGACAAGTCATTGAGTGAGGCAGGTGTCAGGAAAAAGGGCTCCACAAAACTGGGGATCGAGGAGAGAATGGAGGGCATCCCGTCTATACTCTTGCGCCCATTACTATAGGCATAACGGAAGGAAAGCCCCTGCTGCTGCAATGAATCCAAGAAAGGGGTATAACGCGGACCGACATACTGACGGCTAAAACTTTCCAGAATAAAGACCACCACATTCAACGGACGGGTCTGCAACGTGTCGTTCGGCTGATGGAGCGGTGAATAGAGCCGGACCGCCTCTTCTTCGGACATATAGTCTAGTACCACGAAACTACGTTTCCCCAACGTACGGAACAGGGAGAAGGGCGTGTTGAGTACCACCCCGGCATCCAACGGACGACGTACATACTGATTGGCATTGCTGATCGTAATGGGGCGGGTGGCAGTTGTCATGCCGCCACGCATGCCGAACACGACAAACGGAGCCACTGCCAACAAGGCCAATGTCTGCACCAAATAGTAAGGCACCTTACGCGTCACAGGCAAGACCGGCATCCGGAAAGCCTTGAAGAGCAGACAGCCCAACAGCAACAGGCAGACCAACAGATACCCGTGTGTGACCGTTTCATGCAAAAACACCGAACCCAAATTACGGCCCGTTTCGTGGGCAAACTCATCAAACACACTCATGGTAGTACGACGGCCGGTCAGGGGGAAATAGACACAATCGACCAGATTGGTCGATAAAAACAACAGATTGATCCCCGTGTAAAGCCAACGTACCACCCGATAAAACCCCGGTTTCTCTTTCCAATGCAACGGAAAGAGAAAGAGCAGGATGAAGAGCGTATTGATATAGAGGATCGCCGTCGTATCGAAAATCAGTCCCGCACGAAACAATTCCCCGGCATAGGCCAGATCCAAATGACCGGCATAAAGCGGACGGTTCACCCACACAAACAGCAGCCGGCAAAGCGTGTAGCACAGATAGACGACACACAAATTGCAGGCCAATGCCCATATATTTGTCCACAAACGACTTCGTTTCATATTTTTATCCTATTTTTGAGGGAACAAAAGTAACAAGAAATATGCATCAGATGACAGGGAAAAGAGGGGTAAATTATAAATGGGTCGCAGGGATTGTCCTTATAGTTGCTGTCGGACTGTGGGTCCGTTCGCGTTTCGATGTATGGTTCAACAATTTACCGGAACCGCCTTATCAGGCTATTCCGGCACCGGGACGCATCCTGCTCACCTTCGGCCAGGGAGAGGCCCTCTCGCGTGACATTACTTGGCAGGGCGGATCCGTGGTGGAACCGTCGCACGTGGAACTGGTGGACCAGGCCACAGAAGAGAGCCGGCTCATCCCCGCCACCGGCGAGCTGTTTGCCTCCCGGAGTGGTGAGATGGCCTATTACCGGACCTCCCTTCCCCATCTGAACCCCGATGCCACCTACCGCTATCGGGTACAGACGGGCGAGCATACCTCAGACTGGCATACTTTCCGAACATACAATGGTGCCACACGCGACAATTTCTCATTTCTCTATTTCGGGGATGTGCAGGACACGCTCGGAGGCCGTTTCGGAGACTATCTCAAGGAAGCATTCCGACAGCATCCCCAGACTGAATTTCTCTTGTTTGGAGGCGACCTGACCGAACGGCCGATGGATTGTTATTGGGAAGAGGCCTTTCGGGGTTTGGGAGACTATGCCACCCGCTGTCCCATATTGACCGTCACAGGCAATCATGACTATCTGAAAGGGGTACCGATGCACCTGGAGCATCGTTTTCCTCTTATCTTCTCCTATTTTTTGAATACAGAGGCCGGCAGTAACTGCGTCTATACCCTGCGCTACAACCAGCTCCAGCTCTTCCTGCTCGACAGTACCCGTGAGCTACCCTATTTGTGGCAACAACGCCAATGGCTGGAACGGGCACTCCGGGCAAGCGAAGCCCAATGGAAAATTGTGGTGATCCACCATCCACTCCACTCGTTGAAAAGCAAACGACACAATCTGCTGCAACGCTGGCTGTTTGACGACCTGATTCAGCAATATGGGGTGGATCTTGTCTTGCAGGGACATGAACATGCCTTCGCACGCCAGGTACCCCCGGAGGGCGAACCGGGTCCGGCTTACTTGGTCAGCCACTGTTCGACCAAATGTTATTCGATTCAACCGGGCGGTCGGTTCGACGTGTATGGGCTCACGGGACGTTACTACCAGCAACTGCGTCTCACACCTCATCACCTCACGGTCGAGACCTATGATGCCGTCAGCGGACAGCTGTTCGATTCGTTCCGGATCCAAAAAAAACCTGCCCTCTCCCTCACCCAAAGAGGAGGAAAGAAGGCAGGACACAAGTAAATCATTCTCGATTACTCAACACCTATTTTATGTAGAAATCTATGGAGAACTGAAAGAGTCAAATCTTTTCGAACGCCTGATCCAAATCTGCAAGGATGTCATCGATGTGCTCCGTACCGATGCTCAGACGGACTGTAGAAGGCGTGATGTGCTGTTGTGCCAACTCCTCCGGGCTCATCTGAGAGTGCGTGGTGGTGTAGGGATGGATCACCAGACTCTTTACGTCAGCGACATTGGCCAACAAAGAGAAAATCTCCAGCGAGTCGATGAACTTCCACGCCTCCTGTTCTCCTCCCTTGATCTCAAAGGTGAAGATACTGCCTGCCCCCTTCGGGAAATAGGTATTGTAGAGGGCATGGTCCGGATGATCGGGCAGTGACGGGTGATTGACCTTGGCCACTTTCGGATGATGGGCCAGATAATCCACCACTTTCAATGCGTTCTCCACGTGGCGCTCTACCCGAAGAGAGAGCGTCTCCAAACCTTGCAACAGGATGAAGGCATTAAACGGAGAGATCGTAGCTCCCGTGTCACGCAGGATCACGGCACGGATACGGGTCACGAAAGCAGCAGCCCCTGCCACATCAGCAAAAACAGCTCCATGATAGCTGGGATCCGGTTTCGCCAAGGTCGGGAATTTGTCGGCATTGGCCTTCCAGTCGAAGGTACCGCCATCCACAATCACACCGCCCAGGCTACTGCCGTGTCCGCCGATGAACTTCGTAGCGGAATGAACGACGACATCCGCACCGTGTTCAATCGGACGAAGCAGGAACGGAGTGGCAAATGTATTGTCGATAATCAGCGGGATATGGTGACGATGAGCCACTTCTGCCACAGCCTCAATATTTGTCACGTCCGAGTTCGGATTGCCGAATGTCTCTGCATACACCACTTTTGTATTGGGTTGGATCGCAGCCTCCAAAGCGGCCAGATCATTTACATTCACAATGGTATTGGAGATTCCCTGCGTAGCCAGCGTATGGGTGATCAGGTTGAAGGAACCGCCATACAGGTTATCAGCAGCTACAATGTGATCGCCCACGCCCAAGATATTCTGCAAGGCGTATGTGACAGCAGCTGCACCGGAAGCTACAGCCAAACCGGCCACGCCTCCTTCCAACGCAGCCACACGATCCTCGAACACACCCTGTGTCGAATTGGTCAGACGGCCATAGATGTTGCCCGCATCGCGCAATCCGAAACGATCGGCTGCATGCTGGGAATTACGGAACACATACGAAGTGGTCTGATAAATGGGCACTGCACGTGCATCGGTTGCGGGATCCGGATGTTCTTGTCCGACATGTAACTGCAAAGTCTCAAAGTGTAATTTTTTTGTTGCCATAGTTGTTATCTTTTTAATTGTTATTCGTTCGTTTTATTTGCAAGCAAAGATAGAGCACGCAGAAATATTCCACAAGATTTATTGAAATTACGGGGAATTATCCTATTTTTGCTCCATTCTAAAGAAGAAAACAACTAACAAAAGGGACTTAGCCGCCCATTCGTAGAATATTTTTCTTATGGACAACAGTATCAAATTAGACAAGACAGACCTGCAGATCCTCCGGACTCTGCAAGAGAATGCCCGCCTGACGGTAAAAGAGCTGGCGGCCCAAGTGAGCCTCTCCTCGACTCCGGTGTTCGAACGTCTGAAACGGCTGGAGAATCACGGCTACATCAAGAAGTACATTGCCGTGCTGGATGCAGAAAAGTTGAATCAGGGCTTCATCGTATTTTGCAAGGTCAAGCTGAGAAGGCTCAACCGTGACATTGCCAACTCCTTTACAGAAGTAATCAAGCAGATACCCGAAGTGACGGAGTGCTACAACATCTCCGGCAACTACGACTATCTGCTCAAGATACATGCGCCCAACATGAAATATTACCAGGAGTTTACCCTCAACGTACTCGGTACCATTGACAGTCTGGGTTCCTTGGAGAGTACCTTCGTGATGGACGAAATCAAACACGACTACGGCATCAACATCTGATCGGATCCGAAGGTCAAATATAGTTCGTCACGTCGGTTACGACCACACCGTCGAAGAGACTGATGATACGGTCTGCGTAGCTGGCATCATGCTGGCTGTGCGTCACCATCACGATGGTGGTCCCCTCCTTGTGCAGATCCATCAGCAACTGCATGACCTCCGCACCATTTTTGGAGTCCAGGTTACCGGTCGGCTCGTCGGCCAGGATCAGCTTCGGATTAGACACCACGGCACGTGCGATGGCGACACGCTGCTGCTGGCCTCCGGACAGCTGCTGCGGAAAATGGCCGGCCCGATGGTTGATGTTCATGCGACGCAAGATCTCCTTCACCCGCTTCTTCCGCTCCTCCATCTTCACCCCCATGTAGGTCAGCGGCAGTTCCACATTCTCATACACGTTCAATTCATCAATCAGATTGAAACTCTGGAAAACAAAACCGATATTGCCCTTGCGTACCTGCGTCCGTTCACTCTCTTTCA
>JBJECC010000162.1:0-8636 GCA_051870655.1 Parabacteroides sp.
GTGGAAGAGATGTAAATCCAATTTATGATGGTTGTAGATGGCTGCCTGCAACAACGATTCGTCAATGGATTTGTATGCATCCTGAAGCTCTACATATTTGCCGACCAAACCGATCTTTACTGTCTCTGTGGCAGACGATTTTAAAGCCAGGAACTCTTTCCAGGGTTTCATGGCCGGTGTTTCACCCACTTCCATACCTACTTTGCGCAGAATCACCTCGTCCATCTTCTGACGTTGTAACAACAACGGCACTTCGTAGATAGTCGGCAGGTCGATAGACTGGATAACGGAATCCTCGGCTACGTTGCAGAATACAGCCACTTTACGCAGCAGATTGTTGTTCAACTCATGTTCCGTACGCAATACTAGCACATCCGGTTGAATGCCCAATTCCTGCAACTGTTTGACGGAGTGTTGCGTCGGTTTCGTTTTATACTCTTTGGCAGCTGCGATGTAGGGTACATATGTCAAATGGACGCAGACACAATTCTTGCCCAATTCCCATTTGAGCTGACGGACACTCTCCAGGAAAGGAAGTGATTCGATGTCTCCTACCGTACCACCGATTTCCGTAATGACAAAATCGAATTTATATTTGCTACCCAACAATTTCACATTGCGCTTGATCTCGTCTGTGATATGGGGAACGACCTGCACGGTACGGCCCAGATAGTCGCCTTTTCTCTCTTTATTGATGACACTCTGATAGATACGTCCCGTTGTGATGTTGTTGGCACGTGTGGTCGGAATATTGAGGAATCGTTCATAGTGGCCCAAATCCAAATCGGCCTCATGACCATCTATGGTCACATAACACTCTCCGTGCTCATAGGGATTCAGTGTTCCTGGGTCGATGTTGATATAGGGGTCAAACTTCTGAATGGTGACTTTGTAACCTCTTGCTTGAAGCAACTTGCCTAATGATGCGGAAATAATGCCTTTTCCCAAGGAAGAGACAACGCCGCCCGTAACGAAAATGTACTTTGTATCTGCCACGATAGTAATATTTTAGTTATCTTATTGTCAAAAATACTCAGTTTTGAAATGGCAAAGTTAATCATTTTCTTTGAATAGCAGGTCCTATCCGATTAAAATGTTGTGTCACCCTTTAGTCGGAATAAGGCTTTCTGTATGTGTCAATTGTCTCATGATCGGTAAGGATCCAATCCATCTGCTGGTCAAATGGTTCGGTAGGAATGGCATCGAGGAGTTGGAAGTTGAAACAGATGCCGATTTTGGGGGCGGAAATGCGGGTAAGAAGGCGGTCATAGAATCCACGGCCCCGTCCAAGCCGGTTCCCTTTTCGGTCAAATGCCACCCCCGGGACAATCAGTAGATCAATCTCTGTCGGGGCTACTGCACGGCAATCCGCTTTCGGTTCCCAAATGCCGAAAGCTCCTTTCTCAACGCTATCCGGTCCCTCGTATTGGAGTAGCAACAGCTCCTCTCCTTGTACCAACGGTAGAATGAGTCGCTTCTGCCGGTACCATTGGTGGATAAACGATGCGGTCTGTACCTCATCCGGCAGTGCATGATAGAGTGCGACTGTATGAGCTGTTTGGAACAGCGGATGCTGCTCCAAACGACCCAAAAGCCGGCCGGAAAGCTCAAGCCGTGTAGTTTCCGAATACTCTTTCTTTCGCGAGGCCATATCTTTTCTGAGGGCCTGCTTGGCTTTGCATATTTCCATGCTTCGTTGAGTTTTCTAAGGTGGGAACTGATTTGCCTTGTCGCATCACTTCTATTGCACGTTTCAATGTAACGTCGTCTTTCAAGAAAATGGGATAGAATCCCTCATCATCGAAGAAGTTCCGGACAATATAGGCGTGTAACTGGTTCTCAATGAGTTTCGCGGAAATGTTGATCAGTGTAGGACGTTTTTTGATACCTTTCTCTGCGGCAAAATCGGTGAATTGGGACAAGATGGGCTGTTGTTGCAGATAGGCATACAGGTCTTCCCACTTCTTGAACGATGCCAATTTATCATGCTGTTTGTCCGAGTAGTCCAATGCGAACAGATAAAGTACGTTGCTGTTGACTACATTCGTATAGTAGGAGGTAATGCCGCTTGTGTCACGCGGTATAAATATGTCTGGCATGATACCACCACCCCCATAGACGGTACGTCCGATACTTGTTTCATATTTCAGGCTGTCGGCCACTTTGATGCTGTCTGCCGAGTCGAATTCCCCATGCATATACCGATTGTAAATATCCTGGTCGTATTCTTCGTTCTTGCCCAGCTCATAACTCTTTTGAATGCAACGGCCGGAGGGTGTATAGTAGCGGGCAATGGTCAGACGCAATGCGGAACCATCGTTCAGGGCAATCTGTGTCTGTACCAATCCTTTGCCATAGGTGCGACGGCCTATGATGAGTCCGCGGTCATTGTCTTGGATGGCTCCGGAGAAGATTTCACTGGCCGAGGCTGAGATCTCATCTGTCAGCACAACGATCGGATTCTCCTTGCAGGTACCGGTACCATTGGCGTAAATGTCAGCACGTGGGAATGATTTACCCTCCGTATAGACAATTAACCGTCCTTCCGGCATGAATTCATTGATCATGTTGTTGGCTGCATCCATGTAACCCCCTGTATTATTACGCAGGTCGATGATGAATGATTCACAGCCGGCTTGTTTCAGTTTGGCAATGGCCGTGATGAATTCGTTATAGGTTGTACGGGCAAATTTGCTTACCTTGATGTATCCTATGCCTTTTTCCACGGCATAGGCTGCATCTACCGTGTGTACCGGCACGTCTCCGCGGGTCACATCAAAATAGAGCAGATCCGGTTCGTTGTTCCGTTTGACACCGAGGCGTACGGTACTGTTTTTAGCGCCTCGTAAATTCCGGATCACCTTTTCCTGGCTCATCTTTTTGCCCGAATAGATGGAGTCGTTGATGGTGATGATCCGGTCAAATGGCTGTAATCCCGCTTTTTCAGCCGGACCGCCACTGATGACGGAGATGATCAGAATGGTATCGGTCTGCATATTGAACGAGACACCAATGCCACTGAATGAACCTTCCAGCTCCTCATTGACCAAGGAGGCATCTTCAGCTGGAATATACACGGAATGCGGATCCAGTTCGCTGAAAATCTTGGGAATGGCCCCTTCGATCAATTGGGACATGTTAACGGTATCCACATATTGTTCGTCAATAATGTCGAGAATCGCATTGATCTTATTGCCGCTGGAGAAATTCCGGCGTTGGCCTTGCCCCTGGAAACGATATTGATTCCCCACAAAAATACCTAACGCAATGCTGCAGGCAATAATAACTGGCAGCCAGACCGCCAGTCTTTTGTTTTTGTCCATATCTTATTCTTCTTTCGTTGTTTCGATAAAATCCACTTGAATGCCGGCCCTGCGAAGCAGGTTACAGCCATCCTCCATCCGGTATTTTTCGGAATAGACGACCCGCTTGATACCGGATTGGATAATCAATTTGGCACACTCGATGCAGGGTGCAGACGTCACATAAATCGTAGCTCCTTTGCTACTGTTGGAAGAGGCTGCCACCTTGGTAATGGCATTCGCCTCTGCGTGCAATACATAAGGCTTGGTCATATTGTGCTCGTCTTCACAAATGTTTTCGAAGCCTGAAGGGGTTCCATTGTAACCGTCTGAAATGATCATCTGTTCTTTGACGATCAATGCCCCCACTTGACGACGTTTACAATAGGAATTTTCCGCCCAAACAGCTGCCATCCTCAAGTACCGCTTGTCTAATTCAAGTTGTTTGTCTGTATGTTCGTTCATAACTTTACAGATGTTTTTGAATGAGTTGCAAAAATAGTGATTAATTCCGGAGGATAACAGCCGTTTGTCTATATATTTTTATTTTTTGACCCCATTGCGTTTTAACAACGCATCAATGGTCGGTTCTTTTCCGCGGAACCGTTTATATAAGATGGTCGGATGTTCGCTTCCTCCTTTCGACAGGATTTGATCGCGGAATGACTGTGCCGTTTCCTGATCGAAAATACCCTTTTCCTGGAACAGAGAGAAGGCATCTGCATCCAATACCTCCGCCCATTTATAACCATAGTAGCCGGCGGCATATCCCCCTGAAAAGATGTGTCCGAAATGGCAACTCATGAGGGCACCCTCCACTTCAGGCAAGATCTGGACGGATTGCCAGGCCGATTTCTCAAAAGTGGATACGTCTCCGTCAAAGGGGCGGGTCAACGTATGCCAAGCCATATCCAGCAATCCGAAGCTTAATTGGCGACAACACAGATAGCCTGTCTGGAAGTTGGCTGCATCCAACAGTTTTTGAATCATGGATTCCGGCATTGTCTCGCCCGTCTGATAATGGATGGCGATCTGATGGAGAAACTCCCGTTCGGTCAGCCAGTTTTCCATAAGTTGTGAAGGCAATTCTACAAAATCACGATAGACGTTGGTGCCACTCAGACTGGCAAAGGTACCTTTGGCAAACAGACCGTGTAATGCGTGGCCGAATTCATGCAGAAGCGTATTTACCTCATCAAAAGTGAGGAGGGAGGGCTTGTCAGCGGTAGGACGGGTAAAATTCATAACGATGACGATCTGTGGCCTTTCGTCAGTCCCGTCTTTTGTCCGATATTGCGGTTTGATATCGTTCATCCAGGCTCCGGATTGTTTTCCGTCGCGTGGAAAAAAATCTGTATAGAGGATGGCAAGGAACGAACCGTCCCGATCATACACTTCGTAGGCCTTCACTTCCGGGTGATAAACCGGAATCTGAGTGTTATGTCGGAAGGTGATGCCATAAAGCTGAGTGGCCAGACCAAATACACTTTTGCATACATGGCCTAACTCGAAATAGGGGCGGGTCATCTCGTCATTCAGGTCGAAGGTAAGATGTTTCAGTTGCTCGGCATAGTAATTCCAGTCCCAGGGTTGCAGCTGTATGGCCTGACGTTCCCAGCCTTTGGCAAAAGCAGCCAATGTGTGATACTCTTCTTGGGCGACTGGCTTGTAGGCAGCCTGTAATTGGTTGAGCAGCTGATACACCTGTTCCGGCCGTTGTGCCATGGTGTGTTCCAGTTGATAGTCGGCAAAACTGGGGAATCCCATCAGATGTGCGATCTCCAGACGGATATTGACAATTTTGCGAATGATCTCTTGGTTGTCATATTCATCTCCCTTGCTGCCGATGCTCATGAAGGCACGATACATCTGTTCCCGCAAACGACGGTCGGAGATATATTTCATGAAGGGGCCGTAACTGGGGGCTGACAGATTGAACAGCCATCCGGTGTATCCTTTTTCTTCCGCCCGGATGCGCGCGGCTTCACGGATCGTTTCTGGTAGCCCTTCAAGTTGCCTCTCTTCCTGGATCAGCAACTCATACCGGTTTTTGTCTTTCAATGCATTCTGGTCGAACTGCAATGTAAGCAAGCTCAGCTCGTTGCTCAATGAGCGATAATGTTCCTGGTCCGTTTCATTCAGCGTCGCTCCCTGATCCTTGAAATTGGAGTAAGTCTCTTCCAACAGTTTGGCTTCTTCAACAGACAGAGAGAGTTCGTTCCGCTGGTCATAAACATATTTTACCCGTTCGAAAAGCCGGCGGTTGAGATATATGTTGTTTGCATGGTCTGACAACAGCGGGGAGATGCGTTGCGAAAGTTCCATCATTGCATCGTCTGCATCTGCATGCAAGATGTTGTAGAAGACTCCACTGACTCGGCTGAGTAGTTCTCCACTCCGTTCCAAGGCAACCAGTGTGTTGTCGAAGGTGGGAAGTGAAGGGTTCTGAACAATGGATTCAATCTCCAGCTGTTGCCTGCGTATGCCTTCTTTGAAAGCTGGCTCGTAATGTTCGATCCGGATTTGGTCGAATGGCGGAGTGCCAAACGGTGTATTATAGACCGACAAAAAGGGATTATCGTTTGTTGATGTCATACGTATAAAACTTACTTGATGCTACATTATATTATATATAGGTAAACTGTCTTGAAACAATGCTTCGAAAGACGGTTCTCTGTTACAAATGTAGGATTAAACCCCATGGCAAGAACAAAAATGAAACTACTTAACAAAATTTTATATGTTTGACAACATGCTTAAAGAGCTTTTATTATTCTTAATCCATTGATTCCCAATACCTATTTTTGGATGATTTCGCTCGTCTCCTAAATAAAACTGAAAAGAGGGTTGTTTATTTAAGAATTAAGTAATACATTTGATACTCAAATAGATGCAATCTATGTTTTGGATAATAACTTAAAACCCAAATATATACGTATGAGTTATCTTAAATTTGACAAAACAGTAATGATAAACCTGGAAGAGTCTTTGACTCGTGAAGTGCTCCGTACTAATCGTGTAGGAGCCTACCACTGCACTACTGTTGTTGATTGTAATACCAGGAAATACCACGGTTTGTTGGTGATGCCTGTGCCTGCGATTGATGATGATAACCATGTGATTCTGTCATCTTTGGATGAAACAGTAATTCAACATGGCGCAGAGTTTAATCTAGGTTTACATAAGTATCAGGGAAACAACTTTAGCCCCAAGGGCCATAAGTATATCCGTGAATATAGTTCTGATACAGTGCCCCGCACGGTGTATCGTGTCGGCGGTGTGATTCTCTCGAAGGAGAAGGTGTTCTCTTTGTATGAGAACCGGATCATGATCAAGTACACCTTGGAAGATGCCCATTCGGCAACGACCTTGCGGTTCCGTCCTTTCATGGCTTTCCGTAATGTAAATGATTTGACTCATGCAAACGGCAATGTCAATCAGACTTATACGGAAATTACCAATGGTATCAAGACCTGTATGTATCCCGGTTATCCGGATCTGTATATGCAGTTCAGCAAGAAGGTGAAATTTGTATATGAGCCCTATTGGTATAATGGTATTGAATATCCGAAAGAGCAGGAGCGCGGTTATCCTTATCAAGAGGATTTGTATGTACCCGGCTATTTCGAAGTGCCTATCAAGAAGGGTGAATCCATCATATTCAGTGCAGGTGATTCGTCTGTGGCAACCACTCGTCTGAAATCGTTGTATGAATCGGAGGTGAAGTCTCGTACTCCGCGAACCAGTTTCTTTAACTGTTTGAAGAATTCAGCTCAGCAATTCTATTTCCGTCCGAAAGAACAGGATGCTTATCTGTTGGCAGGTTATCCTTGGTTCAAAGTACGTGCGCGTGATTTGTTCATCGCATTGCCGGGATGCACGCTTTCTATTGAGGATCCGGTCCGTTTTGAAAAGATTATGGATACCGCAGCTCCTGCTTTGCGTGCTTACATGGAAGACGGACTGCCAGATCCTGTCATTCGCGAAATCGAGCAACCCGACGTAAGTTTATGGGCTGTTTGGGCCATTCAGCAGTATGTGAAGAGTGTTGGCACGGAAGAGGCAAAAGAACGCTATAAAGAACTGGTGGGTGAAATCATCGAGTACATTATGGCTCAGAAGCATCCGGACATGAAGATGATGGATAATGGTCTGCTGTTTGCCAATGGCCGTGACAAAGCCATTACATGGATGAATTCGACAGTCAATGGTCATCCGGTAGTTCCCCGTTCCGGTTATATCGTTGAATTCAATGCTTTATGGTACAACGCCCTTTGTTTCTACAATGAGTTGTTGGGAGCTGAGCCGAGTGAACAGGTGAGTCGCGTGATCAAGCTGATTGACAAGTCATTCCCGGAGACATTTATCAATGGATTCAATTACTTGTTCGACTATGTGAACGGTTCGTATGTGGACTGGAGTGTCCGTCCGAATATGATTTTTGCTGTTTCGCTGTCCTATTCTCCGTTGACACGTATGCAGAAGCGTTCTGTATTGGATATTGTAACGAAGGAATTACTTACGCCGAAGGGAATCCGTTCATTGAGTCCGAAGAGTGAAGGCTATCGTCCCTATTATGTAGGTCCGCAATATGAACGTGACTTGGCTTATCATCAGGGAACCGCCTGGCCGTGGTTGCTGGGTGCCTATTTGGAAGCCTATCTGAAGGTGTTTGGCAAGGGTGGTGCTGCATTTGCAGAACGTATGTTGATTAGTATGGAAGAGGAAATGGCCAACCATTGTATTGGTACCATTGCCGAGTTGTTCGATGGAAACCCGCCGTTCGTGGGACGTGGTGCCATCTCTTTCGCTATGAATGTGGCGGCTATCTTGAGAGTAGTTGATTTGTTGAAGAAGTATAACGCCGAATAAAACGCATATAAAATATGAAAGCTTTAATGTTTGGATGGGAATTCCCTCCTCATATTTTAGGAGGTTTGGGCACTGCAAGTTTCGGTTTGACACGAGGTATGGCCATGCAGCCTGACATGGATATTACTTTCTGTATTCCGAAGCCGTGGGGTGATGAGGACCAGAGCTTCCTGAAAATTATAGGTATGAATAATGTACCTATTGTCTGGCGTGATGTCCAGATGGACACGATCAAGGAGCGCCTGGGCAAGTTTATGGATCCGCAAAAGTATTTTGATTTTCGTGACCATATATATGCAGATTTCAGCTATCGTTATGTGAATGACCTGGGATGTATGGAGTTCTCTGGCCGTTATCCGGACAATTTGCTGGAAGAGATCAATAACTATTCTATTGTGGCTGGCGTTGTGGCGCGTACGGAAGAGTATGATGTGATTCACGCACATGACTGGCTGACTTATC
>JBJECC010000163.1:0-8552 GCA_051870655.1 Parabacteroides sp.
GGATGACTTTAATACGTTTACTTACCGTATTATCAGTCAATGAATTGGATACACTAATCATACGCGATCCCTCCTGAGTGACACTTAGGAAAAAGGTAGATATTTTCTCACTTTGATTTCCTTTTAAACTCAAGTTCTTCGTGATTGACTTGAGCCCATCACCAGTTATTGTAACCGTAAAGTCAAGAGTTTCCTTTCCAGTATTCTTGACTTCTATACTGACAGGTGCATTGTCTTTCGCATTTGCCTTACTACTATTCTGGGCAATGGAAATACTTACATACTGCCCTTGTTGCTTCTTATCAACAACCGTCTTCATTGAACTATCCCAAACCGTCAGATCATTACCCCTTAAAGATAATTGTCGCTCTCCTTTCTTTAAAATGAAAGAGAACGTCCGTTTGGCATTTGCATCACCCGGACGCTGGCAATTAATCTCTGTTCCATCCGGATTTGTACAGGTCAGAACTAACTCTTCATCCCGCCACACAGTCGGAACCGAAACCTCATAATCAATGGATTCGGAATCATTCTCAGAAGAAGCAATACTGCTTTCAACAGGTGCACAATCGAAATTATCATTCACCAATTGCAATACTCCCCAATTCTTTCCTACTGCCACCAAAGCCAATCCTTTACTAAACGGTTCCGCCTCTTTAAACTGGGCTGGAAGAATGATCTTGTTTCCAGCCTTGTAACCGTACAAATCGTTTTGGGCAAATGTAGAAGGACCATCAAACGACATGGAGATTGTTTTCCTGTCAGGCACTTCATCGTCCGGACTCTTCAACGCATATTTTTCATCAAAAACCATAGCGACATTATTATCAATACGGACAAGCAGACCGGATGTATTGATAATACAGTGCTTGTTATCATTTCTGATGACCAATGCCTCTCCATTCTTGAAAGATGTACCTGTATAAATATCACCAATGTCTGCATGCAAAGCCATGATTCGTTCTTGGTCATCTATGTAGAATACCTTGTCTTTACTGTTCATGTTTACAGTCTTCTTTATAAATTTCATCCCCTTTCCAATCAGGCTTTTCCCTTTGCTCACAGAAGCCCAACCTTCAGAAAAAGGACGTACAGTACCATACTCGAATTTTATGACAACATGCCCATCCGGATTAATGAATCCATACAGACCCTTTTCATTGTAAACGGGCAGTTTCCCTTCCGAGAAGAAGGGGTAATCATTTACGAACCAATTCTCATTGATCGGCAACACAGTCTTGTCTTCATTTAAAATGCCGGTCAACCGATACTTCTCATCATCATACTGAAGGATCAAGGCATGTTCTTCTGTCATAGTCGTGATGGAATCCGCAGAAGTGGGAACAATCGTTTTTCCTTCGGAATCGATGATTCCATAATAACGTCCCGCCTTTACCTTATACATCCCATTCCCAAAGTCAGTGATGGCATTGTATTTGGGCTTGATCAACCACTTGGCCGTCTGAGCCTCTGTAACGAATGGCATCGCAAACAAAACAAGCAATAACCCTATAATATACTGTATTCTATTCATGACCGACCTCCTCTATATACATGTCTTTTAAATATTTTGCTTGGCAGGCAACACCAAACGTTGCTCCCAGTCTGGAACCTCCCCACAGGATACCCACCAATTCTCCATTTTTCCGGAATATGGGAGAACCACTGGCACCACCCAATGATTCGCCTTGGAACTCAAAATCGTATTTTTCAGGCACCTTACTGCATTTCACTTCCCGGATATCAGGTTCCAAAGAGTGATTCGTCTTATCGATGGCACGGTAATTACCAGCCGGATAACCAATCGTATAAAGAGTCTCTTTCAAAGGCTCCAACTTGGTACTTGAAAACTTCTTTACATCGAAAACATGTTTGATGTCATCTGGTGTCTTTTTATCATTCATCTGCAACAGGGCAATGTCTTTATCCGGTGTCCCCGATTCTGTCAACACATAACAACGGGCAAATTCATCTAAATGTGTATAGTTTCTTCCAGGGTAACCGACGGTAATATAATCAAGCTTTCCAGAAATAGTATATTTGGATTGCTTGATCTGATTGATTTTCGAATTCAGTGTTCTCACGCTATTACTGCTTTTAATCAACCAGTTACCGATACTTTTCTGAGAGTTCAAATCTGTAATCCGAACATTGCTCAATTGCACCAAATCCTCTTCAGCTCTGATCGTCTGAAGATTATCTTTAAAACTCTGTATATAATCTTTGATGAATGTGGTTTCTGCCGTATTTCTGTATTCTTCGCTCCATGGGACAGCGACATGACGATTCGTAGCCAATCTGCCTTCCCGGTCAATGAAGAAAGCAGTAGCAATATAAGCGCCTAAATCTTGTCCCGCCGATGTAAGCTGTATTTCAATATCTCCGTCCCATTGATCCGGAATCGGATTGTCTTCAAACGTCACTACATAGTGATAACATGCCCTTACCCATACAACGGCTGGACGATAGTCCGTAACCTCACCATCACCCCAAAACCAAGCTTTGATTTTTTCTCGTGTCTCTGGATTCGATAAGATAGCTACAATACAAACAAACAAAGCAGCCACAATCGATGGGATGCCAAACTTCTTTATTCTGATCCAAGGGTCAGGTATGAATGGAATCAACTGTTCTGAGACATCGACATCTCCACAGATCACGTTGTCGCCACGCTTGATCAGTATTTCTTTACCAGCCTGCAGTTTCACACCATTCACTTTGGTCCCATTTTTGCTGCCTAAATCGGCAATATAGGCATTGTTATCTTTCGTGACCTTCAGCACTGCATGGAAACGGCTGGGATAGTTACCGGTAATAACGATATCATTTCGGAAATTTGTTCCAATGTTGATCACTGCCTTGTATTTACTATTATTCTCATGCATGGGAACCTGATTCCATTGCAATTCCACATCGGCGAAACGGATATAATCCCCTCGTTTCACCGTTATTTCCCGGTTGGCCTCAATCTTCTTATTGCCAACAAAGGTTCCATTCGTACTGTTCTTGTCTTCAAGTATGATCTCGCCACTATCCAACAGGATCATTTCCGCATGATGGCTACTTACAAAATCACTATGCAACACAATATTGCAGGAGGGTGAACTGCCAATCTTTATTAGTTTCATATCGTCTGTGTTTATTCGTTTATTAATCCATGTCTTACAAAACCGGAATATCGTCCGTCTGCTCTTCCGGCTTCTCTTGCTGATCTTGTTTCTTTTCTACCTGAGTAGAATCCTTCTTGACCTCTTTTTTCTTTTTTGGAAAAAAGCGTGAGGGATCCAAGCTGGAATCTGTTTTTTTGTTCTTTGAGGGTTTGACACTATCGTTTTTCTCTTCTGAAGTATCGGATTTCTTCTCCGTATTCTCTTCCTTAGGTGGTTCTGACACTGTTGGGGTAACAGAATTAGGGGGAGGAAGTGGGGTTGGATCTGGTATCAAAGACCACAAGTAGAATCCCAAACAGATGGCTGCAATAATACCCACACTCATCAGAGCGACCTTATAATAACGAGTACAATCCGGTACTTGGGTCCAATCCAATTGACGTACATGAGCAAATGATACCACATCTTTGCGTGTGATGGGGTAAGGTATGTTAGGTGTCAGCTTGACACCATTCACAAAGGTGCCGTTCTGGCTCATATCAACAATCTCTATCTTGCCTGTCGCATGAAGTTTCAACACTGCATGTCGACGACTTACTAAATTATCAGTCAGAATGATATTACATTCTTCTCCTCGTCCGATTGATAATACTTTCATAACTCGTCATTATTTAGATTCAATTTTATTACGAACTGTTTTGACAACTTGGATAATGGCATTATAGTGGCCGGTCATCTTTTCATTGCTGACATCTTCTTTCGCTATGTTATGTTGCAAGAGATCAATGACTGTATGTTTCTTATAGTGCCAATCTGCATCTCTGACACCATATTTAGAACTTTGCTTGACTATATCCTTCAACTGTTCAATCGTATCATCGACCCTCTCCGACTTTGTATCACTTTTATGGGCCAACTTTAGTTGTTCCAATTGTTCAATGATTACATTTAACTTATTGACAATCTCTTTCTTCTGATCATTCCGTGTCATATAATCATCAAATGCAGATCGTTTCTTTTCATCAATCATACTGGAAACAGAATCCAAAATATGTTGAAAACCGGCTTCCATCCGGCTTCGTTCCTCTTTTATACGAGTTTCAATGATGGAATCCGTTCTTGAAGCAGTCTGTTCCTCTTTCGTCAACCGACTCCCAGGTGACGACATAGAAGACAAGTTAAACAGACAAACATTCAATGCAAGACTCAAAACACAAATGAAGGAGAGTCCCCATAATATAGTACGTGTTCTTGTGCTCATTTTTTCTTTTAATTTTGAATTAGTAGTTGTTTCAACCAGTGCTACGGTCAAATTGTCGTGATTTCCCCCCTGGGCTGATCCAATCTCGTTGATACGGATTACCAATCGTTCCACAGAACCACTTAGAGATGGAGTTGAGGCAGTAATCTGTATCAGTTCCTTCTCTGGCAACATTCCCCAAATACCATCTGAACAAAGCATGAACCGGTCTTTTCTCTCGTAGGGCAGTTCCACAATCTCAGCTTCAACTTCCGGTCGGGAACCCAAGGCACGCATGATGACATTCGACTGCTCGGACAAACGCGCCTGTTCTTCAGTCAGAGTACCATTTTTGACCAACTCAAAGACATACGAATGGTCGAAGGTCCTGAATTTTTTTCTTCCCCTTCTGAACTGATAGACCCGGCTGTCACCCACATGAGCCACCATAGCAGAGGCTTCATCTATGAGCAAGACTGTAACCGTAGTTCCCATCCCTTGCAGCGCGGAATTCTCCTGTACTTTCTGATATAGAAATTGATTGGCCGTTTGGATGGCCTGCTGCAAAACCATCCGCTTGTCAGCATCCGGTGATGACTCATAGACAACACGTATAATGATATCTACTGCCGAGGATGAGGCATATTTTCCACCAGGACCACCCCCCATACCATCACAAACGACTACCAACAATCCTAAAGGAGTGTCTGCATAGCCCAAATTATCCTGATTCTCAGGCCGTCCGCCGCATTGTGTCTCCACAAATCCGACAAATGGATTGTTTGTCTGTATTTGTATCATAAAATCAGTTGGATTAATATGATTATAATAAATCCAGCCACCAAGCCAATACCAATCAATCCTAACCAATTGACAGGCTTGGGAGATGGCATTCGCAGAGCCTCCTGTAGGGCCTCCTTAAACTCACGGACTGTCTGATAGCGATTACTTTGCTCTCTGTCCGTAGCTTTCCGCAACACATCAACCACTTTATTCGGAACCCCTTGCATATAGGGTAACACTTCCGAATGATGTCTCATCAAAGTCTCTTCAGTGGTAGGAGAATCATACGGATTGTCACCGGTTATCAATTCATAAAGTGTAACACCAAGTTCATAGATGTCCGTTGTCTTGTCAATCGGATTCGTATATTGTCCCGGTTCCCGATACTGTTCCGGTGCTGCATATTTCGGCGTTCCGATCAAGCCGGGGGAACTGGCTCCCGTCAATTCATGTGTATAGGCAATACCCAAATCCATCAACCGAACATTACAGCCTCCTTCTATCATGATATTGGAAGGTTTGATATCCATGTGTATGATATCCTTGGAATGCAAATATTCCAAGGCATCAAAAACGGGATAAACACTCTCGCAGATTTTCTGTACGGAATCTTTCCGGTTACGCAGGTATTGGCTGACATGTTGATCCAACGTAATACCTTGTACCAATTTACTGACAATGAAGATGGGACCATGATTAGGATTTAACTCACAATAGCCAATCATCTCTACGAGATTCTTGTGACGGAACAATAAATTGGCTTCCAATCTTGCCCGTTCGCGAATCTCAGGCACGTTGGCATATTTATCCACAACCCGTTTAATGGCCACGCGCTCACCCGTCTGACAAGAACGCCCCAGATAGACAGTTCCCATAGCCCCTTCACCCAACGGCCGTTCTGTCAAGTTATAGGTGAACCATTCGTTATCGATGCAAAGATAAATATCGTTCCCTTTTTGGACAATATTCGGATTTCTACTCATTGTTCTCATGGTCCTACGTTTTTAAGACAGTTCTTTGATACGCTTCATGAAAAGATCCATGTAGTAGTTGTCTTTCTTCTCTTGAGCGAATCGATATCCTCTTTTAAAATACTCCAATGCCTTCTCCGAGTCACGATCGACGGCATTTCCGGTGCGTATTTTTCCGGCATAATAGTCACAACCCAATTCATACAACGCTTTATAGGAAGTACTATCCAATTGCACAGCCAATTCGATCAGTTCATGGGCAGCACGATTATTACCTTCCAACACGTTTACAATCTGTTGTTTGACATGCTGCACAGAGTCTAAAGGATCTTTTCCTTCATATTGCAATCGTCCCAACCAATAGGCGGCTTCCGCTGAGGTCTGGTATTTTTTATCCACGACCTTGCGCAGAAGCTGAACTCCATTCGAGGCATTCGACGGATTCAACAAATCTTGCAGTGCTTCTTCTGTCAGAAGGGCGGAACTCTTGACAACGATACCAGTAATAGAGTCCAACTCCGAAACAGACTCATACGAATCGATAATCTTGTTCTCCAATTCTGCAATACGTTCTTCTTTCAGTCGTTGCTGTTCAATCAACGCCAATTCCTTTTCCTGTTCGTGACTGGAAATCATTTTGGATACACCCCAACCACAAACGATCAACAACAGTCCAATCCCCGCTGCTGCCACCATCTTTTTCTGTTCAAACAGCCTTTCTGCAATGGACGGTTCTGACAGTTTGATTTGTTCGACAGCAACACGAAATTCAGCCGCAGATTGGTAACGATCTGCCTGTTTCTTTTCAGTTGCCTTGGCAATGACATTACGAATACCTTTGGAAGTGATTAATTTCAAGGGTACTTTTTTATGCAACTGCATATTCAGCACATCATTGGTAGCTCCATCAAAGGGAAGTTCTCCCGTGACCAATTGGAAAAACAGGATTCCGACAGCATAGATATCCGTTGTCGCATTCTGATGTCTCACATCTCCATGGACAAGTTCCGGAGCCGCATAGGCGGCCTTACCCATAAATTGACCTGTAGTTGTCAATTGTTTATCCTGTGTAACCAATGTAGTAAGCTGTTTGGCAATGCCAAAATCGATCAACTTGACTTTGCCATCCGCTGTAATCATTATGTTGCTGGGGTCAATATCCCGATGGATAAATCCTTTGTCATGCAGCGCCAAAATACCAGCTAATAGATTCTTGATAATAAAGAGGGCAAATTCATTTCTATTGTGAGTGTACATCTGATACAATTCAGCCGCAAAAGCAATCTCTTCTCCGTTGTTATCCGTTGTCTTGCCTTTTAACAGGTCAAACAGCATAACCCCATGCAACAGTTCGCTGACCACATGATAATGAGGGCGTGTCACTCCAGATGAGACCACTTCATCCACTTGGATAAAACCAAACATTTCCACCAAATTCTCGTTGTGAATCTGTATAGATGCTTCACGTCTGGCCCGTTCGATGACATGATCCGGAAGGTCGTCAAACAGGAACTTGATGGCGACCTCCTTCCGTACCCCATTCGCTTCCACACGACAACCTCTAAAAACTTGTCCCATACCACCGACACCTAACGGTGGCTCGTTTTCATTCACCTCATAATAGATGCCAAGTCTCTTTTCGTTTGTTCCTTGAATTGTAATCATATAAGTACCTAATTATAGATGAATTACCAAGCTTTGGTCCCACCAGGAGCTGTCCCTTGTGAACCATCCATGGCAATAGTGCCAGTATTGCTTGAACGTCTGTTATGATCGTATGGATTGAAATTATTGTTTTGAGGTTGGAAAGGCAATTCAGGTTCCTCCTCCTCGACAGGAATAAACTCCTGTGCTACACTCAGCCCGTATGACTCTGCATCGATGAGTAATAAAAGTAACTGATAGTTCAGTCCGATTTTGATGATAGCGTTGTTCGGACACTCATGGGCCGTGTAATCCAACTCCTCATCATTGACAAAAATTCCATTTTTGGATCCTACATCAATGATAGAAGCCAAAATCTTATGGGAAGTCTTCAGCTGCTTGACGTTCAAGTTGGCATGGTGATCTGATACGGTGTTCTCTAACAAAACAATATCGCAGTCGGAAGAACGACCGATTTTATTACATCCGATATGAACAGGCCAATACTCACCAATACCTTGTCTGGAGATGGAATAAAGAAACCCCACAACAGGAGCTGTATTTTTCGTAGGTTGCTCAGTTACTTGCTGGACACCCGGCGCCATCTGATTCATCCCCGGTACCACTGTCCCTCTTGCACGAGCCTCATAATTGACATGTGTAGATGTCCGTGAATACATGTCATTTCTCGGATTGTAAGAATAGGGATTACCCATCCCAGGAACTGCAGTTTTCTCTTGTGACATAATATAGGGACTGTCGTTTAATGTTTTCACTTTGAGTGAAACAGCGACTGGTCCCATC
>JBJECC010000164.1:0-8532 GCA_051870655.1 Parabacteroides sp.
TATATCTGTTTCCTTATCAATCAGATAGGTTTATAGTACAAAACCAATGCTTTTCCAACGAACCTTTTTTTCTCCTCCAAAAATGGCGAAAAAAAGTGGCGAAAAAAAACGTACGTTTTCATTCGCCACATTTCGGCACCCCGATTTGAGGGAGAAAGCCGATATGAATAGGACTTTTAGTAAACCTAAGTATTAATATTTAATTAAGTGATTATGAACAAAAAGTTTTCTACGTTTCTCGTAGGTGCTTTGTTGGCAGGTGCATGTTTTAATGCAAATGCTGTACGAGTAACTACACAGGCAGAGTTAAATGCTTTGCTGAGTGATGAAGGAGCAGGCCAGATTTTGGTGTTGCCTGAAGGAGATAACAAACTCGAGTTCGCTCCCGGTGAGTTTGCTATTCCTGGTAAAAAGTATTTGGTGGTGAACACTCCTAATGTTGTCATTTCAGGAGAGGAGGGTACGCAGGTAAAAGGTCGTTTTGTATTGGCAGCTGATGACATTACAGTAAAGGACTTGCATATCATCAATGAATCCTTGACTACAGCAGAAACCGATGCTCCCTCTTATTGGGACTGGTCTTTGTATTATCACAAGACTGCTATCTCAGTGTTAGCAAACAAGGCTACTATTAAGGATAATACAATTACATGCAAACCTTCAGAAGGTGCTAATCCGAATGCATTGGCAAATGGTATTGCAATCTATCCGAGAGGGGAAGAGAATGCCTATACAATTAGTGGCAATACCTTTAAATCTTCAAATATCTCGACTCCGGGTTTGGAATGGTCTTCTACAGCCATTCAGTTAGTAGAAGGATTTACCGCAGAACCTGCGGATAATGGGTATGGACAGATTGATGGAGTTGACGCTTATGAAGGAGCCTCTTCTAATGCAAATGTTGATGTTAAGTCTATACTTGCCAATAATAAATTTGAGAATTGTGCAATCGACTTGGCAGATTGTAATGTACATGACTGGGCTGAAGGAACATCTACAGACTATGAGGCAGCACAAGTAACTCCTATGGTCGATGAAAATGGTGACGTTTCTGCAGCTACAGTCCGCGTATTAGGAAATATTATCAATGGTAGTTCTACTAACAGTACTGTCGTTGTTAATGCTCCTGCTGATGAGGCTATGGATATTTTGGTGCAAATTGACGGAATCGATGAAGCAAATGTTGCCGTACAATGTGACGATGTAGTATTGCTGTATGGTGATGCTGAGAACCCGGATCCGAGTAAGAATGCTATTGCAGTATCAGAGGAAGGTGTTCAGGATGTAAAACTCAATATGGGTGACTACAAAGCGTATGCTTCAACTGCTACTAAAGTGGATGCTACCAACTTGTTGATCGTTGAGGGTTATGCAGTTCGTGCTGATAAGGATGAGGATGGAAATGTTTCTTATACATTGGCTCAATACGATAAGCTGGCTTCAACGGGAGATAACCGTGCTGAATTGTATAAGTGGACATTTACTACAGTTGAGACTCAGCCTAACCAATATGAATTGCGTTTGAAGGATGCCCATGGCAAATATTTGACATTGGGTAATACGTATGTTACAGTAGATGTTACTGTTAGTAAAGATGGTGACGGTAATTATTGGTACGGCGATTCCAAAAAGTTCCCGACGAGCTTTACGTTGAAAGCAGGTGCTCAGAATGTTGTAGTAGCAGAAGGTGAAACAGCTTTGCGTGCAGCTTTCAACAATCCTGTACTTGCTTTGAATCCGTTGTTCGGCTATACATTCGGTGTGTCTCAGATCCAGAATTCTTTGCTGCAGGCTGAAAACCTGACTTATCGTTATGGTGAGTACTTCATGATGAAGATTACTTATGATAAGGATGGTGACAATGAAAAGGATCTGACTGGTATCTTTGATGGTAAGCTTGTTCCGGCTCAATCAGTAAGATATAACAACGGTAAGACAACGATTACTCCTGCTGCTGATAATGCAATAAGTTTCATGCTGGTCAATGAGGATAACAAGATCCTGGTAGCCAACAAGGATGAGGATGCTCGTATCTCAGAAGGCTCTAACAACCATGTTTATCCGTTGGAATTGATAGATGCAAAGACCTATTTGTTGGATCAGCAGGAAGCAGTAGCTGATCGTATCTACGAAGCTATGTTCTCATTTGAATATGTTCCTGGTACAGCTGCTGACGATGTAACGAGTGTTGCTAAGTTGACAGTTGGTGGTCACACAATCGGAGCCTACTTGAGCCGTAGAACACCGATTCTGGTAGCTGCTGACAATGTAAACTTGCTTGGTGTTACTATCGAATTGAATGCTTCTACTGCAAACTTCAAGCCGGAGTCTTGGTTGAACAAACCGGTTTATTATACAGTTGAGGTGGCTAATGTCAATAAGAGACATGACAGCTATGGCCTTGTATTAGGTTTGGATCAAGATGGATGGGGCGGTTTTGTTGACCCGGCCAATACGGATATTACGATGCCGGCCGGTCAGTGGACTATCGCTTATGATTCAGATGATAGTGAATACCGTTTCATCAACCGTGAAAATGGACGTTTAGGTCTTGAGATAGCCCAAGCTTCATTGTATAAGATTGACGATACAACATTTGCCAACATTCAGAGTGGTGATACATTGTCAATCAAGCCGGTTGAAGACTTTACTTCTGCAGATGGTTACAGACGTTTGACTGCAGCAGAATTGAATGATAGTATCTATCATATTTCAATGAATCTGTTGGATGATACCTATCTGTATTTGGTTGAGAACCACGATGACAAGCATCGCATTGGTTTGGATCGCGAAGAGGCTACAGACTGGCGTATCCAGTTGGCCACTACGGAAGTTCGTGACCAGTTCAATGACTTTGTTGCTATCGTTCCGGATACAGTAACTATCGCTCGTCCGATTTCTTATTATGCCAACGCAACTGACAAGTGGGTGACTACTGCTAAACCGGCTGCTGGTGCAACCAATAAGTATTACAAGCCGGAAACAGAGATGAAGGTGGTTGTTTATGTTCTTCAGAACAATAAGAATCAGGAGTATCTCTTGGGTCAGAGCATTGATGGTGTTGTGGGTAGCTCTTATTATGTATGTAACGATGGTGCAGCTACTCGCATTGCATTGAAGAAGATTGGTGAAGAGGCGGTTGCTTTGGTTCGTGTCGTAAACTATACTGCTAATTATCCTTGGCATTGGCAATCAAATATCACTATTCGCGAGAATGCAACTTCTACTGAATATGCAGCTTATGCAAACGGTTTGCAAATCTCAGGTCAGAAGATTATCGGTGGTACTACGACGGCTACTGGTATCCTGAAGGATGTTGATATCTATTCTGTTGTAACGAATGATGCATTCAAGTTGATCTCTACAGGTGCACCGGTTTACAAACAGTTGAATATGGGTGACAAGATCATCATCTCTCGTGCTGAGAACAATGATGAGGTAGTTTATGAAAAGGGTGAATTTGCAGGCATCAACAATATCGCTGCTTACAAAGACATCAATCCGGCTCTGTTTGTAGATACAGCTTATGTAAATCGTGAAGGTAACTATAAGTATCAGTATCTGTTGGGTGTAAACATGGAGGCTAATGAAGATTCTACTGTTATGACAGGTCGTTACTTGGTTAACATGGTTGACTCTGCAAATGTAGAGGATGATAGAAATGTTCATACAAATAAGTATGAGTACAACGGTCAGACTAAGTTGGCATTTGTAAATGGAATCCACAAGGCTGATTCTCTCTACTTCTTGAATACTGCCGGTGAAACTACAGGTAAGACGAAAGTTGGTACTGCTAATGCAAATTATGCTAAGTTTGCCTTTAGAATGCTCGATGAGGCTGCTAATGAGTTCGTTGTTGAAACCGGTGCTGAAACATGGACTTGGGATGGTTCTGATTGGGTTACTGTAGTAGGTGCTGGTTATTTGAGATGGCTCAATGGTAACTTAGTTGTTACTACAGTTCTTGATCAGGCAGAACACTTCACTCTGGAAGCTACTGATGCTACTCCGACTGCAAATGAAGAGGTAACTGCTTCTGAAGTATCAGTTATCGCTCAGAACGGTGCCATCATCGTGAAGGGTGCTGCTGGCAAGGTGGTAACAGTTGCCAACATCCTGGGTCAGACAATCGCTAACCAGGTAGCTGCTTCTGACAATGTAACAATCGCTGCTCCGGCAGGTGTAGCAGTTGTAACTGTTGACGGTGAAGCTACTAAGGTGATTGTAAAATAAAACAGAATCATAATTAAAAAATGAGGGGCTCCGGAAAGTAGCTCGCGAGAGTGAACGAGCCTTTTAATTAATACTAGAGTAAAAATAAAGTTCGCCTGTCATCAGTATGCTTGTGAAAGCAGAAGACAGGCCCCCTAAAGGAAGTCCCGACAAGTCTTGTACTTGCCGGGACTTTATCTTTTTTCCCTTTCCCCGTTTCGTATCTTCTCGGAAGAATTGTAATTTTGAGGTCTGAATATCAAAAAACTCGATAGTACCATGATAGGAAAATTAGTACTCTCTGCAGCTTGTTGTGTCTTGGTAAGCTGCTCCACACCCGAAAAGGGGGAAGAACAGGCACCGTGGAAGATGATTGAGGCGGTGGATTTCTCCCATGTAAAGATAGAAGACCATTTCTGGTCGCCCCGGTTGGAAAAGCATATTACGGCCACGCTGCCTGTCTGCATCGACCAGATCGAGAACCAGACGGGACGTATCCGTAACTTTGAGAATGCCGCCAAAGGAGAGGGGGAGCACTCCGGGATCTTCTTTGACGATTCGGATGTCTATAAGGCCTTGGAGGGCATGGCCTACAGCCTGATCAATCACCCCGATCCGGAACTGGAAAGGAAAGCGGACGAATGGATCGACAAGTTCGCTGCCGCCCAGCAGCCTGACGGCTATATCAACACCTTTTACACCCTGACCGGACTGGAGAAGCGGTGGCACAACATGGACAAACATGAGATGTATTGTGCCGGACACATGACGGAGGCGGCCGTCGCCTATTATCAGGCGACCGGCAAACGCAAACTGCTGGATGTGGCGATCCGGATGGCAGACCACATGATGGAGGTGTTCGGACCGGGCAAACGCCATTGGGTGCCCGGCCATGAGGAGATCGAGCTGGCGTTGGTCAAGCTCTACCAGGTGACCGGTGAGACCAAGTATCTGGATTTTGCCAACTGGCTGTTGGAGGAGCGCGGCCACGGCTATGGCTCCAAAGGAGATGAGGGTACCTGGGATACGATGTATTATCAGGATGAGATGCCGGTGCGGGAGATGAGCAGCATTGCCGGTCATGCCGTGCGTTGCATGTATCTCTATTGCGGTATGGCAGATGTGGCAGCCCTGAAACAGGACTCCGGCTATATCGCTGCCATGAACCGGTTGTGGGACGACGTGGTGTTGCGCAACATGTACATTACCGGGGGGATCGGCTCTTCCCGCCACAACGAGGGTTTCACGGAGGATTATGACCTGCCCAACCTGGAGGCCTATTGCGAGACCTGTGCCTCTGTGGGCATGGTGTTCTGGAACCAGCGGATGAACCAGTTCACTGGCGATTCGAAATACATCGATGTGTTGGAACGCTCCATGTATAACGGAGCCTTGGCCGGTATCTCGCTGGCCGGTGACCGTTTCTTCTATGTGAATCCCTTGGAGTCGAAAGGAGATCATCACCGGCAGGCCTGGTATGGCTGTGCCTGCTGTCCGAGCCAGATCTCCCGTTTCCTCCCCTCGATCGGCAATTACCTGTATGGTACCTCCCGGAAAGCGATCTGGGTCAATCTCTACATCGGCAGCACCACACAGGTGCAACTGGGAGAGACCGCCCTCACGTTGACGCAGGAGACGGACTATCCGTGGGAGGGCGATGTGAAACTGACACTCCATACCTCTGCTCCGCTCCAAAAGGAGATGCGCTTGCGCATTCCGGGCTGGTGCAAGCAATATACATTGGCTGTGAATGGAGAGGCGCAACAGGCACCTGTCGAGATGGGATATGCGGTCCTGAACCGTACCTGGCAGGAGGGGGATGTGATCACCCTGTCGATGGAGATGCCGGTAGAGATGGTCGCTGCGGATCCGCGTGTCAAGGAGGATGCCGGGAAACGGGCCATCCAACGCGGGCCGTTGGTCTATTGTCTGGAAGAGGTGGACAATCCGAAGGCACAGTATGACGGATCGCGGTTGACGGCCCGGACGACTTTCCGGACAGCTTTCGACACCAATCTGCTGGAAGGGGTAGAGACCATTGACGCCACGACCGATGGCAAGTCGTTCCGTCTGATTCCCTACTATGCTTGGGACAACCGGGAGGCCGGCCGGATGAAGGTCTGGATCGACTACCAGGAGTAATACATTATATAATATAGGAGAAGCGAATGAAAACGATCTGGATATGGGCGGCCTGTACATGGATGGCCGCTACGACATGGGCGGCAGAGCCGGTGGGAGAGTCGGGATACCGTAACAACCGTGCTCCGCTGTTGCCGAAGAGCTATCTGGAATTGCCGATCGGGGCGATTCATGCTGAGGGCTGGATGCAGGATCAGTTGGAGCGGATGCGCGACGGCATGACCGGCCATTTGGACAAGGTCTATGCACATGTCATGGGACCGCGTAACGGTTGGTTAGGAGGAGATGGCGATGTATGGGAACGGGGCCCCTATTGGATAGACGGCCTGCTCCCCTTGGCCTATCTGCTGAATGACGAGGCCCTGAAGGAAAAGGTGCAGCCTTGGATTGAGTGGGCATTGGCCTCTCAAAAGCCGAACGGCTATTTCGGTCCCGATACGGACCGGGACTATGAACCGGGGCTTCAGCGGAACAATGCCCATGACTGGTGGCCCAAGATGGTGATGTTGAAAGTGATGCAACAATACTATTCCGCCACGGGCGACGAGCGGGTTATCCCGTTCCTCACCAATTATTTCCGCTATCAGCTGGAGGAGCTGCCCAAGACTCCGTTAGGCCACTGGACCTTCTGGGGAGAGCAACGCGGTGGCGATAACCTGATGGTGGTCTATTGGTTGTATAACATCACGGGTGAAAAGTTCCTGTTGGAGTTAGGCGAACTGATCCACAAACAGAGTTTCAACTGGACAGAGGTCTTTCTGAACGGCGACCATTTGTCGCGTGAGTTGAGCATGCACTGTGTCAATCTGGGACAGGGCTTCAAGGAGCCCGTGGTCTATTATCAGCAGGGAAAGGATCCGAAGCAGCTGGCCGCCATGGAACGGGCTGTAGCTACGATCCGCCGTACAATCGGTTTGCCGACCGGTCTGTGGGGAGGTGACGAGCTGTTGCGTTTCGGTGATCCGACCACAGGGTCTGAACTCTGTACGGCCGTGGAGATGATGTATTCCTTGGAGACGATTCTGCAAGTGACGGGAGATGTCCGTTGGGCCGATTATCTGGAACGGGTGGCGTACAATGCCCTGCCTACCCAGGTGACCGATGATTATTCGGTCCGCCAGTACTATCAGCAGACCAATCAGGTCTCGATCACACGGACCAGGCGCAATTTCAGTACGCCCCATGAGGACACGGATATTCTCTTTGGCGAGCTGACCGGTTATCCCTGTTGCACGTCGAATCTGCACCAAGGGTGGCCGAAGCTGGTACAGAACCTCTGGTATGCGACCGCTGACCAAGGATTAGCAGCCCTGGTCTATGCCCCTTCGACCGTGGAGGCACAGGTGGCCGGAGGCAGACAGGTCCAGATACAGGAGGAGACCGGCTATCCCTTTGAGGAGTCGATCCGTTTCCGGGTCTCTTTTGCGGACAAGCAGGTCAAGGAGCTCTTCTTCCCGTTCCATGTGCGTATTCCGGGATGGTGCCGGCAACCGCAGGTCAAAGTGAACGGAGAGCCGGTACAGATGGATCTCTATCCGGGAGCGATTGCCCGGATCAACCGGAAATGGAAGAGTGGAGATCTCCTGACGCTTGAATTGCCGATGCCGCTGACCGCCAGCAGCTGGTTCGGAGGCAGCCGCGTCATTGAGCGCGGGCCGCTGCTCTATGCCTTGAAGATGGAGGAGAAATGGGAGAAACATCCGTTTGAGCCGGAGAAGCAGACGGCGTATGGTCCGTGGTATTATGAGGTGACTTCGGAGACCCCTTGGAATTATGCTTTCCGGCTGTCGGATTTGTCTCCCGACAAGATCGGCCAGTCCATTACGGTAGAAAAACGGGATTGGAGCGGCCGCTATCCTTGGAATGTAGAGAATGCGCCTCTCCTTTTAAAGGCGAAGGCCTATCCGTTGGAGGGATGGACCCTGTATAGAGGATCTGCCGGTCCGGCACCCTATTTTACACAAATGGGAGGTGATTTGGGTCCGGAGCAGACCATCGAATTGATTCCGTATGGCTGCACGACACTTCGCATCACAGAATTTCCTGTCCGATAGCGAAAGAAAGAATTGCTGGGAATCAACCGTTTGCAATTTTGTTGAAAATTTTCCTTGAAAAAAGTACGGAAAAAGTTTGGTGGATATGTTTTATAACACTACCTTTGCACCCGCAATCGAGAAA
>JBJECC010000165.1:0-8370 GCA_051870655.1 Parabacteroides sp.
AGGAGCAACAGACGACCGCCCGTATTGCTGCAGTCCCGACGCAACAGAAATATGTGCTCTCTGTGGAGCGTCAGCAGAAGATCAAGGAGGAGTTGTATCTCTATCTGTTGAACAAGCGTGAGGAGAATGCCTTGACCCAGGCGATTACGGAAAGTAATGCACGTATCATTGATCCGGCATCGGGCAGTCCATTGCCTGTGGCTCCGAAATCGATGATGATTCTGTTGGCAGCTTTCGTCGTGGGTTTTGCCATTCCGGCCGGTGTGATTTGGCTGATCATGACAACGGACACCAAGGTGCATACGCGAAAGGAGTTGGAAGGGGCTCTCTCTATTCCTTTCCTGGGTGAGATTCCTCTGAAGGACAAGAAGGATACCGATTTCATTGTGGTGAAGGAACATAGCCGTGATTCCGTGTCGGAGGCCTTCCGCATTATCCGTACCAATATGGACTTTATGCGGGTGAAGAGCAAGGACATGCAGGTGGTGATGTTTACCTCCACCAATCCGGGAGCTGGAAAGACCTTTGTCTCCACCAACTTGGCGGTGAGTGTCGCGTTGACGAAGAAAAAGGTGGTTTTGGTGGATGTGGATATCCGTAAGGGAACCCTTACGGAGACCCAAACGGGTGGAGGCCGATTGGGGCTGACTCACTATCTGTCTGGCAAGACGGATCACATCGAAGATGTGATTGCGTCGAAGGCGATCGGTGAGTGCCTGGATATCATTCCGGCGGGTCCCGTACCACCCAATCCGGCCGAATTGCTGTTGAGCGAACGCTTCGATTATCTGATTGCCGAATTGCGCAAGCGGTATGACTACATCATTTTGGATAATGTGCCTGCGCAGGTGGTGGCTGATGCGGCTATTGTGAACCGTGTGGCTGATTTGACCATCTACGTGATCCGTTCCGGTGTGATCGACCGTCGTCAGTTGCCGGATCTGGAACGCCTGTACAAGGAGGATCGTTTCCACAATCTGTCAGTGATCTTGAATGGTGTTCCCTATAAGTCGAAAGGCTACGGTTATGGCTATGGCTATGGCTACGGTTATGGCTATGGCTACGGTTATGGATATGGTTATGGCTATGGAAACGATGATTCGAAGAAAGGGAAGCGGAAAAAGAAAGGATGAGCATGTGGAATCTTTTTCATAGATCCAAGGAAATTCGGAAGACCGGTCTGCTCCGGGGAATGACGGATGTGCATTCACATCTGCTTTCCGGAGTGGACGACGGGATTCCTACGATGGAGGCCAGCTTGGAGGCGTTGGACTTTTTGCATCAGGAGGGAATAGAACGGATATTTCTGACTCCCCATCTGATGGAGGATTTGTCTGACAACCGGCCGGCCTTTTTGCGTGAACGTTTTGCCGCCTTGCAACAGCGTTATCAAGGCCCGATCCAGTTGCGGCTTTGTGGAGAGTATATGCTGGATCCCGGTTTCAAGCATCAGCGGGAAGAGGGATTGCTGACATTTCCCGGCAAGCGGGTGTTGATGGAGACCTCCTATATGTCAGCTCCGCCTGATTGGCAGGATATCCTGTATGATCTGACGTTGGAAGGCTACTGGCCCATCATTGCCCATCCGGAGCGGTATCTGTATCTTCGTCCGCAAGATTACCGCCAATTGAAGACACGTGGCTATCAGTTTCAAATGAATCTGATGTCGTTGGCCGGTGTGTATGGTCCCATGGCTGCCAGATTGGCCCGTGACCTGCTGAAGCAGGGCTTTTACGATTATGTGGGAACCGATTTGCATCGCAAGGAGGTGTTCGACCGGGCTCTTTCCCATATCCAGCTGACATCCTCAGAAGAGAAAGAACTTCATCGTCTTTTGACAAATAACGGTAATTTGTGGTAATCTTTACCACCTGACAATGGCGCAACAGCGGATGGGGCGCCTTGTTGGTTTGGAATAGTGCATAGAAAAAGGGTACAAATCTCGTAAACACTTGATTTGTACCCTTCATTGCGGAGAGACAGGGATTCGAACCCCGGGAACCTCTCAGTTCAACGGTTTTCAAGACCGCCGCAATCGACCACTCTGCCACCTCTCCTGTTCGATTACGGGTGCAAAGGTAGGGATTATTTTTAAACCTGCAATACTTTCGAGGAAAAATATTTTTTTCAAGTCGAAAAAGCGACTATATAGTCGAAATTGCTTAATTTTGTATTGTCAATGAGAGACAGAACTAATTGATTATTGTATGGAACGCTATCTAATTATTAAGACGAGAGATGAACTTTTGCGCATCAAAATTGGGCAAATCCTTTATTTTGAGGCGGATCGGAATTATACGAAATTGCTGTTGTCAAATGGCATTCAATTTACGTTTGCTATCAATATAGGAAAGATAGAGGAGATTTTGGAGAATCAAGTGGCAGGTTGTAAGTCTATTTTGATGCGTGTGGGAAAAAGTCACATTATTAACAAGAATCATATACTGCAGATCAATCTTCCGAAACACAAGTTGCTTTTGCTTTCACAAGACGGAAAGGCGAAGGAGTTGGACATTTCCAAAGATCCGTTGAAGGCGTTGAAAGAAACGTTGGAGAAGGAGATGCAGAAACAGATAGAAGAGGAGAGCTCAAAAGAGTAAGCTATGATGATCCGGATTGGAAAAGCGGCAGACAATGAGGTGGTGACTGACGATGCACACGTGAGCCGCCATCATGCACGTCTGACACGGGACAACGAGGGACGGTTGCTGTTGGAGGATTTGGGCTCCACAAACGGGACCTTCGTGAATGGGTGTCAGGTGATGCGTAAACATGTCGTGCCGACAGATGTGATCCGTTTGGGAGATGTGACGGAGTGGCGTGTGACAGAGTTGCTGAAATATAATAATGACTACAGCGAGGAGTTCAAGGCTCTGAAAAAGGTGTATGACGACTATATAGAAGCCAAGGTGCGGATTCAGTCGTCCAACCAGTTCAAGACACGCTTGATGCAGAGTCTGCCTTTTGCCATCCCTGGTGTGGTGGGTGTCATTGTCGGCTTTTTGGGGAAGGGAAGTCCGGCGTGGTTCGGCATCAGCCTGCTGATAACCGTCTGTGCTCCGATGATAGGTATCTATTTCGGTGCCAAGCAGTCAGCCCGTACACCGGGACAGCTGCAGGCATTGGCTAACCAGTTCAAGATAGACTATGTATGTCCCAAATGCGGTACTTTTCTGGGTGAAGTGCCCTGGGAGTCCCTTCGGAACCGGAAACAGTGTCCGGTCGCTTCCTGCAAGGCAAAATGGGTGTCAGAATGAGTTGTGTTGATAATGAGAAACAGCCTGTTTTGTACAGAAATAACAACCCTTGGATTAGCGAGAATCTTCAAACACTTGTCAGTGTGACACTTTTTGTACTTTTGCATCGGAAAGTTTAACTGAAACAAAAGTAGTTATGCAAGCAGAGGATTATACATTTGTGACGTTAGACAGCGATGATACGTTGTTGTCGGATGCTGTCGTAGTCGATGTGGATGATGACATGGATCTGCTGGGTGCCGTAACCATCGATGATGCAGAGACGGCGGACTTCATTACGATTGCGGATGACAGTATGGTATTGTCAGATGCGGATCTGATGGATGTGCAGACCTTGGACATTGATGTGGAAGGATCTGATATATCATTCTTGATATGATTTCAGTCAAGTGTCCACATTGCCATGTCGGGTTGAAGGTTGACGAGGGGAAGATTCCCCTCGGCCTCTCTTCGTTCAAATGTCCCAAGTGCCGTCAGTCTATTCCCGTTTCTCTGCTTTCCACCCAATCTTCTCAGACAGATGAATCCGAGACTGTGCTCGTGAAGCCGGTGAAGGATAGCACGGGACGCCTCACGGTGTTGCCGGATGCTGACACTGCGGAGCAGACATTCCCTCTTTATGAGGGAGTCTCCGTGGTGGGGCGTAAGTCCCACTCGTCGAATGCCACGCTCTGCATCGAGACGAAAGACCGGTCCATGAGCCGGGAACATATCCGCATTGAGGTGAAGCGAGGCGAAAAGGGGGGTTATAAACATTTCCTGTCTGACAATAATAGCCGAAATCATACGTTATATAATGGCAATTACTTAGAATCAGGAGAGGTGGTCATTCTGAATGACAACGATGAGATCATCATCGGACGCACCGTGCTCCGCTTTAATGAATAAAAGGAAATGCTATGAATATAACGATAAGTAAGCCTTGCGCGGTCAGCGAACAGGGTGGCCGGCTGAACAATGAAGATGCGGTTTATCCTGCACCGGAGGCGGTGGCTAACGGCCAGCGGTTGTTTTTGGTGTGCGACGGTGTGGGTGGCGCCAATCGGGGTGAGGTGGCCAGTGCATTGGCCTGTGAGTCTATTCATACCTATTTCGATACGTTCCTGGAGGGTGATCCGGATCGTCATTTCATTCAAAAATCCATTCAGTACACCGAGTCGCGGTTTGATGCGTATGTGGAGCAGCATCCGGAAGCGATCGGAATGGCAACGACTGTCACATTGCTGTATGTAGGGCAGGAGGGCATTACGGTGGCGCACGTCGGTGACAGCCGGGTTTACCAATTCCGCAAAGGACGCATTCTCCACCGTACGGAAGACCATTCGCTGGTCAATTCGCTGTTGAAGCTGGGGAAGATCACTCCGGAGGAGGCGGTCCGCCATCCGCAACGTCATGTGATCTTGCGTGCAGTCCAGGCCGGAGAGCATCCGGTGGAGGTGGAGGTATCCCAGATTAGAGATGTGGAGCCGGGAGATGCGTTTTTGCTCTGTACGGACGGAGTGTTGGAAAAACTGTCTGATGAGGCCCTTTCGGAGATTTTTGCGCAGGAGACATCGGCCGGTGCCATCAAGGATGCCTTGCTCGATGCCTGTCAGGGAAAAACACGCGATAACTTCTCATTCTATATTTTAACGGTTCAACAAGTGAAAAAAAAGAGTGGAATCAAACAAAATGTTTTATCTTTTCTTTATTCTTTGGTGTAAATAGTGTAATTTTGGCTGATTAAATAGTTGCACTTGCAGTTATGAATTTGCCAAATGGACATCTATTACAAAGCGGGAAATACAGATTAGCGCACGTCGTTGGTCAAGGAGGCTTTGGAATTACCTACAAAGGGGTCTGGTTTACAGAGGTTAAAGGACCTTTGGGTACAATCCGGACCGAAGTGCCTGTTTGCGTCAAGGAATATTTCTTCAAGGATTATTGCTATCGTGACAGGAAGACAGGAGCTGTATTGGTGCATTCTGAGACAGGAAAGAAGCTCTTCGATAAGTTCAAGGAAAAGCTGATCAAAGAGGCGAAGATATTGTCGGAGGTCCATCATCCGTATATAGTGAATGTGTTGGAGGTGTTTGAGGAAAACAACACGGCCTATATAGCGATGGAGTATATTTCCGGACATTCGTTGAAACACAAGATGGAGAAGGAGGGCGTGTTGCCTGAAGCTGTTGTGTTGAAATATATCCAGCAGATTGGGACTGCGCTCCAGTTTGTCCACGAAAAGAGTATTCTGCATCTCGACATCAAGCCGAGCAATATCCTGATCGATAAGAATGACGATGCACGGCTGATTGACTTTGGGGTGAGCAAGCGGTATGACCTGGACCAGCAGGAGACGAGTACGACCATGCTGACCCTTTCCAAAGGGTTTGCTTCCATCGAGCAGTATGACGATGAGGGGACGAATGTGTTCTCTCCCTGTCCGGATATCTATTCGTTGGGTGCCACGATGTATAATTTGCTGACCGGCAAGATTCCGACCGAGTCGATCTTGCGGGCTACCCGTCCGTTGGTGAAACCTTCTGAACTGAACAAAGAGCTGTCAGCCCATACGGAAGAGGTGATCCTGAAGGCTATGGAGATTGTGCCGGCCAACCGTTATCAGCGGGTGGAGGATATGCTGAAGGATCTCTCGCTGCCTTTGCTGGATGTGAGCCGGCTGACCCCTTCGACACAGGTCGCACCGGAGGAGGAGCCTTCCTTGCCGGAAGCGGAAGATGAGGAGACATTGCTGGTCAATCAAGGGCGACGGAACGCAGAGGATGAGGACGATGTGACGCTTGTGAACAGGCCCCAGCCGGTCGAGGAGCCGGTGAAGCAGAAGCGAAAAGGGTTGTGGATCACCATGATCTTGTCGTTTATGGCACTGATCGGATCGACAGTGGCCTATCTGCATGGCAATCGGATCGTATCGGTCGTGACCAAAAAGGTGACGGATCAGACGGTGGATTCATTGGCTCAGGATGTTCTGGCTGAGACGGCCTCTGTGCCGGTGGAGACGCTTCCAGAAGAGGTGAAAAAGGAAGAGGAGGCCACTCCGGTGGCTGTCGCTGAAAAGCCGAAAGAGTCTGTGGTACAACCGGATACTCAATCGAAAACACAACCAAAGGCAGAGCGGGAAGTGGCTGTGAAAACAGAGTCGAAAGCCACGGCCAAGGTGCAATCCCCTTCTCCCGTCAAACAGGAGGAACCGGCTCCGACGGCTGAAGAGCTGGATGCGGAATATGCCCGTTTGCTGGCTTTGGGGCGTGAGCAGATGGATATGACCAACTATGCGGAGGCCAGACGGCTGTTGACCGATGCGAAGAATGTGAAGCTGACCGAAGAGGTGGTTCGTCTGCTGATTGATTGTGATGCAAAGGCCGAAGCGAAACAGCTGGCTGACCGGAAAGCGCAGTATGAAGAGAAAATGGATTTTGGCAAATACAAGATAGTCCGCAAAAAATCGACAGGCCGGTATGGGGCCATCGACGCGAATGCGGAGGAACGGATACCTTGCAAGTATCTGAGTGTTGGGAAAGCCGATAATGGTCGGGCTTTCGAACGGGAAGACAATCTCTATGATATCTACCGGGCGGATGGCTCTTTGGCCAGTCAAGGCGTAATAGATTATTGATAATGCGAATGAAACGGATTTGGATAGGATTTTTTCTGATGATGTGTCCTCTGATCGGATGGTGCCAGCAACAGACGGCCACCTACAATCGGAAGGGAGATGAGGCCATGAAACGGCAGGATTACAGCGATGCGAAAATGTGGTATGAAGAGGGAGTGTCACAGTGTGATCCCTATAGTATTGCCAATCTGACCACTATATGGCTGAAAAGTGCACAGATGCGTCCTTCGATGAGAAGTCTGATGAACAAGTGCCTGAATTGTTTGAATGTGATGGCCACGGAGAATGACACGGTGGCGGTCAAACAGTTGATCACCTATTATCAGGAGGGAATCGGGACACCGAAGAGTGAGGTGTTGGCTGAATATTGGGTCGAGCGGCTGGAATCGTTGCGTCATCCGGTGGAAGAGGAGACGATTACGGAGATCCGGGCAACCCCTCATGAACGGATGCATTTCTTTGTGGGGTATTCGTTCTCCCCGACAGCTCCTTACGGACTGACAGTAGGCGGTGTGGCGAAACGGGCCGGCTGGTATGTGCGTTTCAAGACGAACATGAGTTTCCCCAGTTATGAAAAAGGGAAGACCATCGCTGATTTTACGGAGAATGCTTCCTATCGCTATCTCTCGAAAGAGGCGAACACCTATGCCGCCACGGGTGGTGTCGTGATCAAGTGGACACCTTGGCTCTATTCTTCAGTGGGTCTGGGATATGGCACGCACAATCTGATCTATCAATATCAGACGGTATCGCACGAAGACATCAATCAGGTCTCGGAGGTGTGGTGCAAACAGACGGAAGACTCTTTCAACGGAGTGGCAGGCGAGCTTGATTTCATGGTGAAACTGGGTTCTTTCTTTCTCAGTGCCGGTTGCAATACGATAAACTTTAAATATGTGGACTTGAACGCGGGTTTGGGTGTGTTCTTTTAGAAGGTTAGCTTATGAAATATCTACATTACATTTTGTTGGGATGGATGTTGCTGCTGGTTCCCGGTTGTTTGGAGGATCCGGAGGGCGATGATGAGTTGCACAATGCCAAGGCTCCGGAGGTGGAGACGGTCTCTTCGCACATGGAACGGACAGCCACAACGATCACCCTCGGTGGAAAGGTGATCCGTGAGAATGGACGGAGTGTGTATGAACGTGGTTTCCTATATGGAGAGGAGAGTCCGCTGACCTATGAAAAGGCCTCCAAATGGGTGGATGAAGGAACCGGAAAAGGTGAATACACCGGTACCATCAAGAATTTGAAAGACAGTACAGACTATTATATTTGTGCCTATGCCGTCAATGGTGACGGAGCGGGCGGACGGACGTTGGGAGAGGAGGTGCGTGTGTCCACCATCTCCGGTCTGGGTGTGGTACGCACGTTGCCGGTGACGGACATTCATGCGACTACTGCGCTGTTTGCGGCACAAATTGAGGTGCCGGGAGAAGGGGAGATCGTACGCAAGGGCTTTTATCTGAAAAGCTCGCAAGGGGCGGCACTTGATTC
>JBJECC010000166.1:0-8366 GCA_051870655.1 Parabacteroides sp.
ATCTGTTTCCTGAAAGGATTGGCCCTTTGGCAGTGACCCTATCGAAATAATCACTACATTTGTCCAACAGATAACACAGAAGGAGGTAACGCAATGAAATATCCGATCGGCATCCAGAGTTTTGACCAGATTCGTAACGAAGGTTACGTCTATGTAGATAAGACGGCTTTGATCTACCAGTTAGTCACGACTGGAAAGATCTATTTTCTGGGCCGTCCGCGACGGTTTGGCAAGAGCCTGTTAGTCTCCACCCTCGAACACTATTTCTTGGGTCACAAAGAACTGTTCAAGGGTCTGGCCATGGAGCAGTTGGAACAGGACTGGCTGGAATACCCGGTGTTTCATATTGATTTCAACGGTGATAATTTTGAACAAGAGGGCATTTTGCAAGAACGCATAGAAGACTACATCAGTAGTTGGGAGTCGATCTATGGGAAAGGACCTCATGCGCAAACTATCGGCAACCGTTTCAAGTATGTCTTGGAACAGGCGCACAAACAGACAGGCAGACGGGCTGTAGTGTTGATTGATGAATATGACAAGCCGATATTGGATGTGTTGGACTCCGGTTACAAGACGATCCAGAATGGGGAAGAAATGCTGTTGGAAGACCAGCATCGCAACATCCTGAAAGGATTCTATTCTGTGTTCAAGATTGCTGATGCCCACTTGCAGTTTGTCCTCCTGACAGGTGTGACCAAGTTCTCGCAGGTGAGTGTCTTCAGCGGATTCAACCAGCCGGCAGACATCAGTATGGTGGAAGATTTTGAGGCATTGTGTGGTATCACGGAAGAGGAACTGTTAACCGTTTTTGCCGAACCCATCCGGGAGTTGGCTCAAAAATGGAAGATCACAGAAGAAGAGGTCAAGACCAAGCTGCAACGGCAGTATGATGGCTATCATTTCAGCGAGAACATGTTGGGCGTTTATAACCCTTTCAGTCTGCTGAACTGTTTTAGGTTCAAGAAGATGGCTGACTTCTGGTTCTCGTCGGGTACCCCCACCTACCTCGTGCGCCTGTTGAACCATACCCAGGAGCAACTCAACGAGATGGTAGGCCAATATTACTTTCCCGAGGAGTTCGTCGATTACAAGGCTACGGTCGAACAACCCTTGCCGATGATCTACCAGAGCGGTTATCTGACCACCAAGGATTATGACCCGGAGATGAACAGTTTCCTGTTGGACTTTCCGAACAACGAGGTGAAGAAGGGTTTCCTGACTTTGGTGGCTGCCGATTACCTGAAACCGAAAGAGCGGGTAACCTCATGGATGCAACAGGCTGTCGAGGCCCTGCGTCAAGGAAAGATCGAACAGTTCCGGGACCAGCTGACCGCCTTCCTGGCCAGTGTGCCCTACTCCATGCGTCGCAAGCAGGACGAGCGGGAATACGAACGCTACTTCCATTACACCTTCTATCTGCTGTTGCGCCTCCTGAGTGTCTATATGGTCTATAGCGAGAAGGAACAAAGCCAAGGCCGGGTTGATTGCATCGTGGAGACTCCGGATTACGTCTATATCTTCGAATTCAAGCTGGACGGTTCTGCCGAACAGGCTTTGCAGCAGATCCAGGACAAGGGTTATGCGAAACCTTATTTGAATGACCCGCGGAAGCTCTTTCATGTGGGCGTCAATTTCTCTTCCGAGACGGGAACGATTGCCGAGTTCCTCGCCGAACCGCCAACCCGCCCGTTGTAAGGAAAGACAATCTTACATTCTTGATAAAAAGTTCATTGGGAGAAGAACCTTCATCTGGGAATCCCCCGAACGATTGAGACGGTGTTTTTTTTGTCTGATAGAATGGTCTGTTTGTATTGAAAGTACAATTGAAAAAATGTAGCTTTGTATTCGAAAAACATAATATCCATTGTATCATGAAAAAACTTATCTTGTTTTTGGTGGCTATCGTATGCGTGTGCAACAGCTTCGCATGGGAACGGCAGACCGTATGGCCAAAGGGGAAAATGCCTCACAGACAGAATCATCAGATTGCGGCTATGACCGATGAATCGGAAAGTCCTGCATTCAATGCAGACAAACACCGGGTGGCTTATCTGGAATGGTTTGAGCAACCGGAAGAGCAGGTGCGGAATGGCGCTTGCATGATCCTCATTTCCGGAGGTGCCTACAACAACTGTTGCGATGTAGGATTGGTGCAGAAATGGCATGAAGAATTGACGAAACAGGGCATCCAGTGCGTCAACTTCGTCTATCGTACTCCTCGTCCGGAGGGGCTTCCGATCTATCAGACCGCATGGGAAGATGCACAACGTGCTGTCCGTCTGGTGCGGAGCCAGGCCAAGAAACGGGGATTTGATCCGGAGAAGATCGGTACGATCTCCATGTCGGCCGGTTCTCATCTGGCCCTGTTGCTTGCTACCAGTTCGCAGACACCCGCCTATGAAGCGGTGGATGGCCTGGACACCATCCCTTGCCATATCAACTGGGCCATTGTCAATGCGCCCGCTTATGTCACGACAGATGCCGAGACGGGTACTCCTGCTGTCCGGCAAGGGTATGGCCCAGATGTGAAACTCTCCGAGGTGTTCAAGTTTGACGAGAAGACCTGTCCTATGTCTCTGCATCACGGTGGGAACGACATCTATTCTCCGAACGGCTCTACGTTGATCTATCGGGAGTTGCGTCGTCGCCATATCCCGGCTGAATTGCATCTCTATCCCAATGAGGGACACGGAGCCTTTGGGCTGGAAAGAGGCATTGAGTTCATGAATCAGATGGAGTTCTACAAGCCGTTGGCACCGCAGGAGGAGCTGATGAAACGGTTTGCCAGTGACGAGGCCCGTCGGGAACGCGTGCTGGAGGATGTATGGCCGGAAGGTAAAATGCCCGATGCTCAGGAACATCAATGCAAGCCCTATATCGAATGGCACTTTCCGAAGGTCAAGAAGACCGATGCCATCCAGATTGTCTATAGCGGAGGCTCCTACGAGGGGAATGATCCTGACGGTTTTGAAGTGGCCCCTGTCCGTCGTTATCTCAATGAGTTGGGGATGACAGTAGTCACTTTGAAATACCGCACACCGCGTCCGAAGGGACTTGCCAAACATGTTACCGCTTGGCAGGATCTGCAACGGACCATCCGGATTGTCCGTAGCAAGGCGGCCTCGTATGGGCTGAATCCTGACAAGATCGGTATCATGGGTAGTTCGGCCGGTGGTCACTTGACTTTGATGGGTGTCACCTCCTCCTTACATCAATCCTATTGGCCGATTGACGATATTGATAAAATCTCTTGTCAGGTGCAGTGGGGAATCGGTATCTATCCGGCTTACGCCCTCACGGATGGGGACAATGCGCCCAATACGGGAGGTGGCAATGATGACAGTGCTGTGCTGGTACCTGATTTCAGTTTTGACTTGCAGACGGCTCCGATGATTTTCCTGCACGGGGATGCAGACGGTTGGGCTGCCATGAACTCTGTCAAGACCTGGGAGAAGATGCGTAGCATGGGTATCCAGTGCGAGCTTCACACGTTGGCACTCAGGAACCATTGTTTCCAGGCAACCGCCCAGCCGGGTACGGGCAGCTATACCTGGTTGGAACGTATCAGCGACTATTTGAGGAAGAACAAGGTGTTGTGACCTATACATATATAATATAAAGGACATCATCGTTGGACAGGAATCGGGAGGATATTGCCAGATGGGTTTGTGAATTGGCTTTGGCCGATTCGCAAACAGCCTTGAAAGCGTTGTACATGACCTTCTTCGAACGGTTAAGACGTTTCGTGGGCCTGTACATCGCTTCTCCCGAAACTGTTGAAGAGATTGTGTCCGACACGTTTCTGACTATTTGGGAAAACCGCAAACAGTTGCCGGAGGTAGGGCACCTGGATGCCTATCTTTACGCCGTAGCCCGCAATAAGGCGGTCAGTTATCTCCGTGTACAGCAGCCTGAGATGATTTCGTTGGATGAGATCCCGGTCGATCTGTTTTCCAACACGACGACCTCTCCCGAAGAGGATCTGATCAGTCAGGAGGAGATCGAACGGCTCAACCGTGCCATTGAACAATTGCCGCCCAAATGCAAGATGGCCTTCAAACTGGTCCGGGAGGATCGGTTCAAATACAAGGAGGCGGCCTCCATTCTGCATATCTCCGTCAAGACATTGGAGGCACATGTGGCCTTGGCTGTGAAGCGGCTGTATGAAGCCTTGAAAAGAGATCGTTGAAAAAAATCAATTTTTTTTGTTTTCGACTAAGGGTTTTGAGAGGATTCTGCGACTCTATTTATAAACGGAGATTGCATGGACGAACGTATGTCACATATCATAGCTCGCGTGTTGAGCGGTGAATGCCGCTCGGACGATTTGCTTGCATTGAGCGATTGGCTGAATGAGAGCGGGGAGAACCGTGTGTTGTTCACCCGGCTCAAAGCCTATTGGGATGCCGAGGTGAGTTTTCACACGACTGTGGAGCCCAAAGTCATGTTGGAACAGTTCCGTCAGCAGATTGCCGAACAGCAACGGAGGGTTCGTCATCGGGCTTTCTGGAGGGTCAAGGTGCCTATGGCAGCGGCCGTGGCTCTGTTGCTCCTGTTATCCTCTCTGTTCGTCCGTTACTATCTCTTGGAAGATCCGGTTGAATATTATACGCTCATGACACAGGATCATCGGGCCGACTTCACTTTGGAGGACGGTACGATCGTGACATTGAACAGCAACAGTCGTTTGCGCTATTCTAACCGGTTCGGCCAGCAGGAGCGCCAGGTACAATTGCAGGGCGAGGCCTATTTTGAAGTGGCCCATGATGCTTCCAGACCCTTCCGGGTGGATGTCGGAGAGGCAGAGATAGAGGTGCTCGGTACGAAATTTGATGTAGAGGCCCACGGAACCTCGCAGGAGGTGACTGCCACCTTGGTGGAGGGATCGGTCTGTTTCCGTACGGCTGACAAAAGGGTCGTGATGGCACCCGACCAACAATTGACGTATGACCGGCAGAATCGTCAGATACAGATGAAAGAGGTGAATACCTCCATGGTAGTGGCCTGGAAAGAGGGGCTGTTGCGCTACCGCTCCATCCCCTTCAGCCAGTTGGTTTCCGACCTGCGTAAAGCGTATCAGATCCCTATTGAGATTTTGGACGAGTCGTTGCGTCAGCCCAATGTGGTTGTCTCCGGTTCGTTTGATGAGAAGCAGACATTGGAAGAGGTGTTGCAGGTCGTTACGCGCAGTCTCCCGATCCGCTGGACATTCCGGGACGGTTGCTATCAGATCCGACGCAAAAACTGATATATCTATCATCATATCGTATAATAGAAGTTCAACCTTTAAATCAATTGCCTATGGAGAGAAAAAACAGAACAGACTATTAACAAATAAACCGACCTTGCCACAGTGACAAGATCGGTTGAAACACATCGAATTAATTAACCGCTTCTTCCATTCCGTGGCCAAACAGATGATGGAAGAGGTCAATGTTCAATTGTAAATCAATACAAAAGTATGAAATTTGTATCACATGGCAAATCTTCTGTGAATGGAAGAGGCCACAAGATTTTCGGCATCGTGCGGATATCTGCCGCCATGTTGACTGCCGTTATGTCACCCATCTTTGCTGAGAATGTTTATTCTCAGTCAAATATACCACCTGTTATCAGTCTTAAGACAGGTCGGATCGCGCTCGTGGATCTGTTTTCCCAAATAGAAAAACAGACCAATTATCTTTTCTTCTATGTCGATGAGGATGTCAATCAGATCAAGGTCAACATACGCTCTTCCAACCGTTCTATAGATGAAGTGTTGACAGAGGCGTTGGTCGGAACAAACTTAACCTATTCGATCAATGACCGGAATGTCAATATCCTGCGTAAATCGTATGCCAATGCACCCCAACAGGCCAGACGGATTTCCGGAACCGTGCTGGATGCGGATGGAGAGCCTGTCATTGGGGCCAACGTAGTGGAAAAGGGAACCTCGAACGGTGTCATCACCGATATGGATGGCCGTTTTACCTTGCAGGTCAATGCTGGATCCGTGATTCAGATCTCCTATATCGGCTATCATACCCAGGAGGTAAGCGTGGGTAGCCGTACCGACTATGTCGTACAGTTAGTTGAGGACTCACAAAGTCTGGATGAAGTGGTGGTGATCGGTTATGGTACGGCCCGTAAGATCGACTTGACCGGTTCGACCTCCTCGTTGGGTGGTGATAAGTTGCGTATGAAGAACACGCCACAATTGTCCAGCCAGTTGCAGGGCCAGATGGCCGGTGTACAGATCACACGTAGTGGAGGTGATCCCAGTGCCGGGGCTACCATCCGTGTACGTGGTGTGACCACGCTTTCTACCAATGATCCGTTGGTGATTGTGGATGGAGTGCCGGGGACCTTGTTGGACATTGCTCCGGAAGATGTAAAGGACATTCAGGTACTGAAGGATGCCGCTTCGGCTGCCATCTACGGATCGCGTGCTGCAGCCGGTGTGATTCTGGTCACGACAAACCGGGCCAAAGACAAAGACTTTCATTTGTCCTATAGTGTGGAATATGGTATTGACGCGCCTACTACACAGCCGAAGTTTGCCAATGCCGTACAATGGATGACTGGTTTGAATGAATTGACTTATAACGATGGGGCCAGTTCGCTCTTTTCCGTCTATTCGGAGGATCTGATCCACAACTATGCCTCTTTGCGGGCGGAGAACCCCGATCTGTATCCTGACACTGATTTTATGGAGTTAGGCCTCAAGAGTACGACGCACCATCAACGCCACTCCTTCTCACTTAGTGGCGGTACGGACAAACTGAAGACCAACTTCAGCCTGAACTATTATGATGCCGATGCATTGTATGACAACAAATCGTACGAACGTATCAATGTCCGTTCGAATAATGACTATACAATCAACAGCTGGATTCATGCCAACGTGGATGTGAACTTGATGTATGCCAAGAATATCTCTCCGCATACCTCTATGTACAGCTATATGTTCAGTTCTCCGGTGTACAATGCTTACTGGGCAGACGGTTCCTTTGCGGATGGTAAGGATGGAGATAACCCGATTGCCATGAATCAGTTGAGCGGCACTTCCACTTCTCGTAATTATCGGGTCGGAGGTAAGTTGCAGTTGGACTTGACACCGGTAAAGGGCTTGACGTTGACCGCCATTGCCGCTCCGCAATATACCTTTACAAAAGGGACTGACCACAAGACCAAATATAATGTCTATCGGATCAGTGGGGATGCCATTCCCGGCACCGGCTATGCGACCACCAGTGTCAGCGAGACCCGTAACGATACGAACAGCCTGACGATGCAGTTCTATGCCAACTATAACCTGAAGCTGGATCGGCACAACATCAGTGCCATGGTCGGTTATGAGGATTATTCGTATGAATGGGAGAACGAAGGGGCTTCCCGTCTGAACTACAATCTGGATAATTTCCCCTATTTGAATTTAGGTCCGGAGGACTATCAATACAATTCCGGAAGTGCCGGCCACAATGCCTATCGTTCGGTCTTCGGCCGTATCATGTATTCTTGGGCAGACCGCTATATGTTGCAGGCCAACATCCGTTCGGACGGTTCTTCCCGTTTTGCCAAAGGGCATCGTTGGGGAACGTTCCCCTCTGTCAGCGCCGGTTGGGTCCTCTCTGAGGAGCCTTGGTTCAACAAGAGTGTGGTCAACTTCTTGAAGTTGCGCGGTTCGATCGGTCAGCTGGGTAACGAGCGGATCGGTTCCGAGTTCCCCTATCAAGCTACACTTGCCTTTAGTACCGGCTTTATTCCCAATGCGGCAACCGGTCAGTCTGATGTGGTACAGACAGCCTATCAGTCGGATTATGCTTTCAATGATATTACATGGGAGACGACGACAACCTATGGTTTGGGAGCGGACATCACGTTGCTCGACAACCGGCTGAAGGGTTCGTTGGACTGGTACTATAAGAAGACGACCGACATGTTGATGCAGGTAGGTTTCCCCTCTTACTTCGGCTACAATGCACCGCAGAACAATGCAGCCGACATGAACACGAAGGGATGGGATCTGGAGCTCTCTTGGAGTGACCAGATTGCAGACTTCCGTTATGGGGTCAGCTTCAACCTTTCCGACTACCGTTCACGGATGGGCTACATGGCAGACCGTCAGAATATCTCTACACGCAATATTACGGAAGAGGGATCTTACTACAATGAGTGGTATGGATACCGGAGCTTGGGTATCATCCTGAACGAGGCGGCCATGACCGATGCCAACGGAAATACAATTGCACTTTTGACCAGCAATGATAAAGCTGGTAATATCCGCTATGAGGATATTGATGGGGACGGTAAAATTACCGCTTCGGCTGACCGTGTCCGGTTGGGCAATTCATTGCCGGAGATGCAATATGGTGGATCTCTTT
>JBJECC010000167.1:0-8349 GCA_051870655.1 Parabacteroides sp.
CTGGCAAACGTTTTGAATGGTACATTACGTGGTATTGAAAACTTCAAGTATCAGATTGTTAAGTCTGATTTGGCTTCAGATGATTATCTGATCCGTCAGAATGGTGAATATGTATGTAATGTAAATGGTATGTTGACAGTTGCTGCTAACAGAAAGAATGCATTACATGTAACAATCGAAGAGGTTGCTTCTCCGACTGCCAACGAATCCGTAGAAGCTGCTGAGGTATCTGTAGTAGCTGTAAACGGTGCCATCATCGTGAAGGGCGCAGCCGGAAAAGTCGTAACTGTTGCTAACATCCTGGGTCAGACAATCGCTAACCAGGTGGCTGCTTCTGACAACGTAACAATCGCTGCTCCGGCAGGTGTAGCTGTGGTTACTGTTGACGGTGAAGCTACTAAGGTGATTGTAAAATAAAACAGAATCATAATTTAAAAATAAGGGCTCCGGAAAGTAGCTCGCGAGAGCGAACGAGCCCGATATTAATACTAAAGTAAAAATAAAGTTCTCCTGTCAAGTATGCCTGTGAAGGCAGAAGACAGGTCCTAACAAAAGAAGTCCCGACAGGTCTCGTATCTGCCGGGACTTTATCTGCAATACACAAGAAAAAAGTTACCCCAACCTATTGCAGAATCAAAAAAAGGTTTTACCTTTGCACCGCAATCGAGAGAGATTGCTTTCATTCATCTTGGTGCGTTAGTTCAGCTGGTTAGAATACATGCCTGTCACGCATGGGGTCACGGGTTCGAGTCCCGTACGCACCGCAGAAGTCCCGGAGTTCAATTGCTTTGGGACTTTTTTTATCTCGTTTTGTTGCACTGGACTATTGGAAGATGCTGAAGAATATTTGGTTTGATATGGGTGGCGTGATTTTCCGCCAACAGTCGGAAGAGGCGTACCGACGTTTTCGGGAAGCCGGAATCGACACAGACCGGTACATGGGTATGTATGGGCAGAAGGAGTTTTTCCTCGATCTGGAGACCGGAGCCATCGGTGAGGAGGAATTTTGCCGGCGGATGTCGGCCGTCACCGGACGGGAGGTGACCTGGGAATCGGCTCAGTATTGTTGGTTAGGTTATTTACGGGATGTGCCGGTGGAACGGTTACAGTATTTATTGACGTTGCGTCCCCACTATCGGGTCTGTCTGTTGAGCAATACCAATCCCTTTGTGATGGCGTATATGCGCAGTTCCCGGTTCAGTGCGGAGGGACGGCCCATCACCGACTATTTTGACCGGTTATTTTGCAGTTATGAGATGCATGTCTGCAAGCCGGATCCGGCCATTTTCCTGCAGGCCTTGGCTGCCGAGCAGGCATTGCCCGAAGAGACCCTCTTTGTGGATGACAGCCTGAAGAATGTGCAGGCCGCGGAAGCTGTCGGGATCCGGGGCTTTCATGTGGCTCCGGATGAGGATTGGAGAGCGCGTCTGTCCGATCGGTTGAAGCAAATGAAGTAATGTTTTTATCTTATTCCATATCTTATGATACATTTACTGATTGATACGAAAGTACAAGCCGTCTTGCTCCGTCTGTTGGACGAGGGCTCCCAATTGGGCATCACCTTGATCAAGGCCCTCTTGGTGTTTGTCGTAGGCCGGATTATTATCGGAGTCTTGAACAAGCTGGTCAGACAGCTTCTGGCCCGTCGCCGGATCGATCCCTCGATCCGGACCTTCACCGGTAGTTTGGTGAATGTGGTGCTGACCATTCTGTTGATCGTCTCTGTGGTCGGTGCCTTGGGTGTGCAGACCACTTCGTTTGCCGCCTTGTTGGCTTCTGCCGGTGTCGCCATCGGTATGGCGTTGAGCGGTAATCTCTCCAACTTTGCCGGTGGATTGGTCATCCTGCTTTTCAAACCCTTCAAGGTGGGTGATTACATTGAGGCACAAGGAGGCAGTGGCGTGGTCCGTGAGATCCAGATTTTCCATACGGTGCTCACGACCCCCGACAATAAAGCGGTCTATATTCCCAACGGTGCCCTGAGCAGCTCCATGGTGACCAACTTCAGCCGTGAGACTACCCGACGTGTGGATTGGGTGTTCCATGTGGAGTATGGATCCGATTTCGAGCAGGTCAAGCAGGTCCTGCTTCGCGTGATTGCTGCCGACAGCCGTATCCTGCAGACACCTGAACCCTTTGTGGTACTTGGCCAGCTGTCTGACAGCTCTGTCGATGTGACGGTCCGTGTGTGGGTGAACAGTGCGGACTATTGGAATGTCTTTTTTGAAATGAACGAAACCGTCTATAAGACATTCAACCAGGAGGGAATCACCTTCCCGTTCCCGCAAGTGACTGTACATCGGGCCGATGCCTGATATGGTCCCGGAAAGGGCCCGATTTGTTCAATAATCACTCCCCTTGGTCGGAATGGCTTATTTTCCGATGTCCAATCGGTAAAATCGAGTACCTTTGCGGGTGGAACATCTATGCAGATGTCTTTACTTTATTTTTACTTTAGTATGGGGGAAAGGGGTATTTCTCAATTAGAAATACTACCTTTGCTCCCCAAAAGAATATACGAAAGACAGCATGGAGAAACAGTTTAAAAGGACATTGATCACTACGGCACTGCCGTATGCAAACGGACCGGTTCACATCGGTCACTTGGCAGGTGTTTATGTGCCTGCAGACATCTACGCCCGTTACCTTCGCCTGAAGGGGGAAGAGGTGTTGATGATCGGAGGATCGGACGAACATGGTGTGCCCATCACGTTGCGGGCCAAGAAAGAGGGGGTCACTCCGCAAGACATCGTCGATCGTTACCACTCTATTATCAAGAAGTCGTTTGAGGAATTTGGCATCTCGTTCGACATCTATTCACGTACCACTTCTGCCGTCCATCATCAGATGGCTTCCGATTTTTTCCGTACATTATATGATAAGGGAGAGTTTGTCGAGAAGACCAGCGAACAATATTACGACGAAGAGGCCAAGCAGTTCTTGGCCGACCGCTATATTATAGGAACCTGCCCTCATTGCGGCAATGAAAAGGCGTATGGCGACCAGTGCGAGGCGTGCGGTACCTCCTTGAGCCCGACTGACCTGATCAATCCGAAATCGGCTTTGAGCGGTGGCAAATTGGTGCTGAAGGAGACGAAGCACTGGTATCTGCCGTTGGACAAGTGGGAACCTTTTTTGCGTCAGTGGATCCTGGAAGGTCACAAAGAGTGGAAGCCCAATGTCTATGGCCAATGCAAAAGCTGGTTGGACATGGGCTTGCAGCCGCGTGCCGTCAGCCGTGATTTGGACTGGGGCATTCCGGTGCCGGTTGAAGGGGCTGAAGGCAAGGTGCTGTATGTCTGGTTTGACGCGCCTATCGGCTATATCTCCAACACCAAAGAGCTGTTGCCTGACAGCTGGGAGAAATGGTGGAAGGATCCGGAGACGAAGATGATCCATTTCATCGGCAAGGATAACATCGTGTTCCACTGTATTGTCTTCCCGGCCATGTTGAAGGCGGAGGGTTCTTTCAATTTGCCTGAGAATGTGCCGGCCAATGAGTTCCTGAATCTGGAAGGGGACAAGATCTCCACGTCCCGCAACTGGGCTGTCTGGTTGAATGAATATCTGGTGGATATGCCCGGCAAACAGGATGTGTTGCGTTATGTCCTGACGGCCAATGCACCGGAGACAAAGGACAATGACTTCACTTGGAAAGATTTCCAGGCGCGCAATAACAATGAGCTGGTGGCTATCCTGGGTAATTTTGTCAATCGTGCCTTGGTGCTGACCGGCAAATACTTCGACAACAAGGTGCCGGCTGCCGGTGAACTGACGGACTACGACCGACAGACGTTGCAGGACTTTGCCCATGTGAAGGAGGATGTGGAACGCCTGTTGGATACGTTCCATTTCCGGGATGCACAGAAGGAGGCGATGAACCTGGCCCGTATCGGCAATAAGTATCTGGCCGATACAGAGCCCTGGAAGCTGGCAAAGAGTGACATGGCGCGTGTGGCGACCATCATGAACATTGCCTTGCAGATTACGGCCAACCTGGCCATTGCCTTCGAGCCTTTCCTGCCGTTCAGCATGGAGAAACTGAACCACATGCTGAATGTAGAGCCCTTGGGATGGGATCGTCTGGGAGCGACAGACCTGCTGGCTGCCGGACATGAGCTGGGCAAGGCGGAACTGCTGTTCGAGAAGATTGACGACAGCGTGATCGAACAACAGATCCAGAAGCTGTTGGACACGAAGAAAGCCAATGAAGAGGCCAATTATAAGGCCAAGCCGGTTCGTGAGAACATCCAGTTCGACGATTTCACGAAGTTGGATATTCGGGTAGGAACCGTGTTGGAATGCACCAAGGTGCCGAAGGCTGACAAGCTGCTGCAATTCCGGATTGATGACGGACTGGAGAAACGGACCATCGTTTCCGGTATCGCCCATCACTACAAACCGGAAGAGCTGGTCGGCAAACAGGTGTGCTTCATTGCCAATCTGGCTCCCCGCAAACTGAAAGGAATCGTGTCGGAAGGTATGATTCTTTCAGCCGAGAACTTCGATGGGACTCTGGCCGTGATCATGCCCGAGAAAGAGGTGAAACCGGGTAGTGAAGTAAAATAATCGAGATTGGATATACTCCCCAAGGCTTTCTGCCCGTTATAGGACAGAAAGCCTTTTCCATTCATAATTTGTGAACGTATGCAGATAACACAAAATTCCATTCAGATGGTCGATTTGCACCGGCAATATTTGCGGTTGCAGCATGAACTGGATGTGGCCATGCAGCAGGTGCTTGACCGGTGTGCCTTTATCAACGGTACGGAAGTCAAGCAATTCTCCGAACAACTGGCCCACTACATGGATGTCCCTTATGTCATCCCATGTGGTAACGGGACGGATGCCTTGCAGATTGCCTTGATGGCATTGGAGTTGCAGCCTGGAGATGAGGTGATCGTACCCGATTTTACCTATGTGGCCGCTGCAGAGACAGCCGCTTTGCTTGGCTTGACACCGGTCTTTGTGGATGTGGAGGCGGATACGTTCAATCTGGATCCGGCACAGGTGGAGGCGGCCATCACCGAACGGACCAAGGCCATCATGGCTGTCCATCTTTTCGGACAGTGTTGTGACATGGCTCCCCTGATGCAGTTGGCAGAGGCCCATCACCTGTATGTCGTGGAGGACAATGCCCAGTCGATGGGGGCTGTCTATACCTTTCCGGATGGCCGTCGGCGGATGGCCGGTACGATGGGGCATATTGCGACGACCTCTTTCTTCCCCTCCAAGCCCTTGGCCTGTTACGGGGATGGAGGTGCCATTACCACGACGGATCCGGTCTTGGCCGAACGGGCCCGCATGATTGCCAATCATGGGCAATCGGTCAAATATCATCACAGACGGATTGGCTGCAACTCCCGGTTGGATACGTTGCAGGCGGCTGTATTGCAGGTCAAACTACGCCATATAGAGGAGTTCACGAAGGCCCGTCAGAAGGTGGCTGCCTATTATGACAAGGCGTTGCAAGGGGTAGAGGGCTTGCGTATTCCGTACAAAGCGCCCTATTCATCGCATGTGTACCACCAATATACGGTACAGGTCTCACCGGAACAGCGGGATGATCTGCAACGCTATCTGAAAGAGAAATGGATCCCCTCCATGATCTACTATCCGTTGCCGCTCCACCGGCAGGAGGCCTTTCAGCAGATTGCCCGTTGCCCTGCTTCGCTCGACAAAGCCACCCGTTTGCCCCACACCGTCTTGTCATTGCCGATTCATACGGAGATGGGGCTGGAAGAAATAGAATACATCGTTGATACATTGAGAAATTATGGAAAATAAGAAGATACGATTTGCCGTTGTCGGTTGCGGCCATATTGGAAAGCGTCATGCAGAGATGGTCTGTCGGGATGAGGAGGCCGAGCTGGTCGCCTTGTGCGATATACGTCCTCAGGCGGAATTGGGCATCGAAGCCTATCCGGTTCCCTTCTTTTCCCGGATCGAGGAGCTGTTGCATTCCGGTCTGGAGTTTGATGTCATCAACATTTGTGTCCCCAATGGTCTGCACGCCCGGTTGGCTGTCCAGGCATTGGAGTCCGGATATCATGTGGTGATTGAGAAGCCGATGGCGTTGACGTTGGCCGATGCGGAAAAAGTGGTTTACACCTCCTTGAAATATCGCAAACAGGTCTTTTGCGTGATGCAGAACCGCTATTCTCCCCCTTCGGTCTGGATCAAGGAGATGGTGGAATCGGGCCGCTTGGGGAAGATCTACATGGTCCAACTCAACTGTTACTGGAATCGGGACGAGCGCTATTATAAGCCGGGAGGCTGGCACGGAGATGCCCGGCTGGACGGCGGTACGCTCTTTACACAGTTTTCCCATTTCATCGACATCATGTACTGGCTGTTTGGTGACATCTGCAATATTCAGGCCCGTTTTGCCGATTTCAACCATCAGAATATGACGGACTTTGAGGATTCCGGTCTTGTCAATTTCAACTTTGTCAAAGGAGGAATGGGTTGTCTCAGCTATTCCACCTCGGTTTGGAACAAGAACATGGAGAGCAGCCTGTTGATCGTGGCAGAAAACGGCAGTGTGAAAATAGGGGGCCAGTACATGAACGAGGTGGAATATTGCCACATCAAGGATTACGAGATGCCGGAGCTGGCTCCGACCAATCCCGGTAATGACTATGGTCCTTACAAAGGTTCTGCCCAGAATCACAATTTCGTGATCCGCAATGTCGTGAATGTACTCCAAGGCAAGCCCGGAGAGATGATCACTACAAACGTGCTCGAAGGCATGAAGGTGGTCGATATCATCCAACGGATCTATGCGGAGAAGAGAGTTAAGTGATATGGCGGAACAGCAGACACTCAAAGAAAAGACGGCGAAAGGACTCATGTGGGGAGGTATCAGCAACGGTGTCCAACAATTGTTGGGAATGTTGTTTGGTATCTTGCTGGCCAGGACATTGGATGCGGAAGACTATGGATTGGTAGGGATGTTGGCGATCTTTTCCGGAATAGCGACCACCATCATTACCAGTGGATTTACAGTGGCGTTGGCCAATGAGAAGGAGGTTTCGGAGGAAGCCTATAGTACGGTTTTCTGGTTTACGGTAGTGGCCAGCTTGGGCTCTTACTTGATTCTGTTTGGAGCGGCACCTCTCATTGCCCAGTTTTATAGACGGACGGAATTGATAGCTCTTTCACGTGTCCTATTTATCAGTTTCCTGTTTGCAGGTACGGCAGCGGTTCCCCATACGGTATTGTTCAAGAAATTGATGGTAAAGACCTTGGCCAAGATCGATATGTTTGCACTGTTGGTCTCCGGACTATTGGGTGTTACCTTGGCACTGAAAGGCTTTGCTTATTGGGCAATTGCTTTGCAGAGTGTGCTGTTTATCTCGCTTTCTTCCTTGCTCAAAATGATCTCTGCTCCTTGGCGGCCTCGGTGGATCTTCGATTTCCGGATTCTGCAACGAATGTTCCCGTTTAGTTTCAAGCTGTTCCTGACCAATATTTTTACGCAAATCAACAATAACCTGTTCTCTGTCCTGTTGGGTAAACTGTACAATGCCTCCCAGGTGGGTTTCTATTCGCAAGGGTACAAATGGATGTCGATGGGGAATTCGTTGTTGAGCGGTATGATCAATGGGGTGGCACAACCGGTGTTGGTGGAGGTCCGGGAAGATAAGGAGCGTCAACTGAATGTATTTCGGAAAATGATCCGTTTCTCTGCTTTCATTTCTTTTCCGGCCATGCTGGGTCTGGCTTTTGTCGCTCCTGAATTTATCTACCTCACCATCGGGGAAAAGTGGATGCCCAGTGTACCGATCTTGCAGATTCTTTGTCTCATGGGAGCGATCTATCCCATCTGGCTGCTCTATACGCAATTGCTGATTACCCATGGTAAATCGGGACTGTTTCTGTATGGCAATATCCTGCAGGGAATCGTCCAACTGGTCATTCTGTGGGCCACTTCCGGTTTCGGCATTCTGACGATGGTGAGTGCCTATGTCGCCACCTATTTCCTCTTTTTGCTTTTCTGGCACTACTATGTCCATCAGCAGATCGGCATGCGGTTGGTGTATTTGTTGAAAGACTGTTCTCCCTATTTGGGGATTACGTTAGGGGTGTTTGTTTGTGTCAACCTTCTCCTTCAAAGACTGGACAATCTTTATTTTTTGCTGATCGGAAAAATCGTTTTATCAGGTCTGTTGTATGTTGTTATTATGTGGTTTTCCAAGTCTGTTATCTTCCGGGAATGCATGGATATGCTTCTTCATAGAGCCTCAAAAAACAGTATTTCGTCATGAGAATCGCATTGATAGAGCCGAATATAAGTGGACATCATTTGACTTACCTGCATACTTTTCTCCAGGTGTTGCAAGGATG
>JBJECC010000168.1:0-8270 GCA_051870655.1 Parabacteroides sp.
TTACTCTTTAACATATTATTTCCTGTTTAATGGGTTTGATACGGGCGCAAATATAAGAACTTTCTCACAAATGTAGCTGGAATGGTTTGAGGTATAATGAAAATTCGTACTTTTGGAGATTGGTTATAATAAAGAACAAAAAAGAAGTATGTCAGATAGCGTTGTCATTATTCCTACTTATAATGAAAAGGAAAATATCGAAAATATCATCCGGGCCGTTATGGGACTGGAGAAGGAGTTTCATATTCTGATCATTGACGATGGCTCACCGGACGGAACAGGAGCTATTGTAAAGCGGTTGCAATCGGAGTTTTCAGGACGGTTGTTTCTGGTCGAACGGTCGGGCAAGCTCGGATTGGGCACAGCTTATATATGTGGTTTCAAGTGGGCTTTGGAACATGGATATGACTATATTTTCGAAATGGATGCGGACTTTAGCCACAATCCCAACGATCTGCCGCTTCTTTATGCCGCCTGTGCAGAGCAGGGTGCCGATGTAGCCGTCGGATCGCGTTATTGTAACGGAGTGAATGTGGTGAACTGGCCGTTGGGACGTGTCCTGATGTCCTATTTCGCCTCTGTCTATGTCCGTTTAGTGACCGGTATGCAGGTACATGACACGACGGCCGGTTTCAAGTGCTATCGCCGGCGCGTGCTCGAAGCGATTGATCTGGACCGGATCCATTTCAAAGGTTATGCCTTCCAGATCGAGATGAAGTTTACCGCTTACACGCGGGGCTTCAAGATCACGGAGGTGCCGATTATCTTTATTAACCGTGTGTTGGGAACATCAAAAATGAATTCATCCATCTTTGGCGAAGCGCTTTTCGGCGTGTTACAGCTGAAATGGTGGAGTCTGATCCATAAATTATAATGCGTATGCTGATACATAATGCACAAATCATCAATGAGGGACGGAGCTTTACGGGGTCTGTCCGGGTGGATGGAGAACGTATTACTGCTGTCTATGAGGGCGAAGTGTCTGACGAAGTGCGTCAGGAAGCGGGAGAGGTCGTAGAGGCGGCCGGACGTTGGTTGTTGCCGGGTGTCATCGACGACCAGGTGCATTTCCGTGATCCCGGACTGACTTACAAGGGAGACATGGAGAGCGAGAGCCGGGCGGCCGTGGCTGGTGGTGTGACCACCTTCATGGATATGCCGAATACAAAGCCGCAGACCACTACGCTGGAGGCCTTGGAATGGAAGTTTGAACGGGCGGCTGCCGTTTCGTCGGCAAACTATTCGTTCTTTTTCGGAGGAACAAATGACAACTGGGCGGAGGTGTGTCGTGTGGACCGGAAGCGCGTCCCCGGATTGAAGCTCTTTTTAGGCTCTTCCACCGGCAATATGCTGGTGAATGATCCGGCAGCTCTCGAACGCCTGTTCGGTGATTCCGGTATGTTGGTCGCTATTCATGCCGAACAGGAGGAGATTATCCAACGCAATCGTGCTTACTATATTCAGCAACAAGGGGAGGAGCTGGACATTCATTATCACAGTCTGATCCGCAGCGAAGAGGCCTGCTACGCCTGTTCATCGGAGGCGGTACGTCTGGCAACACGTGTCGGCGGACGTCTGCACATCCTGCATCTTTCCACGGCCAAAGAGACGACATTGCTGGATGGCAACAAGCCGTTGGCTGAAAAGCAGATCACCGGTGAGGTCTGTGTGCATCATCTGTGGTTTACGGATGCGGACTATGCCCGTTTGGGAAATCGTATCAAGTGGAATCCTTCGATCAAGACAGCAGCGGACCGCGAAGCCCTGCGGGAGGCTCTTCGTTCCAATCGGATTGATATTGTGGCAACGGACCATGCGCCCCATCTCTTGTCGGAAAAGGAGGGGAGTTGCCTGAAAGCCGCTTCCGGAGGCCCTTTGATACAGCATTCATTGGTGGCGATGCTGGAGATGGCAAAAGCGGGTGTCTTTACCAAGGAACAAGTAGTCGAGAAGATGTGTCATGCACCGGCTGTCCTCTATCAGATCGAGCATCGCGGATTTATCCGACCGGGCTATTATGCCGATTTGGTGCTGGTGAATCCGGATCAGGCTTGGACCGTGGCTCCGGAAAATATATTATATAAATGTAAATGGTCGCCTTTTGAGGGGGAGACGTTCCATCGGACAGTCGAGAAGACATGGGTGAACGGTCGGTTGGCCTATGCGGATGGAACGGTCAATCCGGAGATCCGTGGAATGGAAGTGCGTTATGCTCACTGAATATGAATCAACTTATGCGTCTGCAGGCTTAACCGCCAATGCGGATGCATAAGGATGTATTCGATGACCTCGTCCGTATTCTGGCAGGAACAGGGTTGGAGGAAATGATGGGCCGCAGGCAGGGCTGCATACGATTCCACCGTTTGTCCGGTGTACACCACTTTCACCTCGTCGATATGGGTCAAGACGACCGGAGCTCCCTCTTTGGGGGAACAGGTAACCCAGTCGATGCCTGTGGGCAACGGACGAGTGCCATTGGTCTCGATGCAGATGTATTTCCCCGCTTGATGCAATGCCTGAATCAGTTTCTCGTCAATCCAAAGCGAAGGTTCGCCTCCCGTCAGGATCACATGGTGTGCCGGATAGCGGCATACTTGTTCCACGATCTCTTCGTCCTGCATGAGATTACCCGATTCGTGCTTTGTGTCACAAAAATCACAATGCAGATTGCAGCCTGAAAAACGGACAAAGACGGAGGCGGTGCCTGTGTAAAAGCCCTCTCCCTGCAGGCTGTAGAAAATCTCGTTAATCTTTCTCATAGATGGCTGTGTTACCTTCAGACTCCTGGACTTCCACTTTGAAACAGGTCGGGATCTGGTCGCAAATCCACCGGGCGATGTTTTCGGCGGTCGGATTGAACGGCAGGACATCGTTGAGATTCTGATGATCCAATTGTTTTTTGACCACCGATTTGATTTGGCTGAAATCAACGACCATACCATTCTCGTCCAACGCTGCTGAACGGCAATAGACTGTGATGATCCAGTTGTGACCATGCAGATTCTCACACTTGCTCCGATAGGAGAGATGCAGATGGTGAGACGCGGAGATCTCCATTCGTTTGATGACTGTGTACATATTAATTCTTTATGAGCAGGACAAAAGTAGGGAATAATCTATGCTTTGCAGCATACTTAACATCTTTTTAATTAGATTCTGCCTCAATTCATCTTTCCAGACTTACTTTTGGTCAAATTCTGAAATGATATTTCAAATATGGAAAGCTTGATTTCAAATATGGAAAAAACGGATGAGGGATACAAAGTTCCTAATCTGGAGAAGGGCATTGCCGTGTTGGAATATCTGTCCTTCAATAGCCAAGGAAAGACCTTGCAGGAGATCAAATCGGATTTGGATATTTCGCAGACGACGGCCTATCGGATTCTGAATACCCTTGTCCGCTTGGATTACTTGATCTATAATGAGGAGACAAAGCGTTATCACATCTCCAAGAAGTTGTTGACGTTGGGGTTCCGTTCCTTGAATGAACACAATCTGCTGGAAACAGTGTTGCCTCATTTGCGCGAACTGCGGGATCAAGTGAAAGAAACAGCTTGTTTCGGGGTCTTGGGCGATAAGAAAGGAATTTTCATTGAGCAGGCACAGGGGCGTCATGCGTTTCATTTCGTGTTGTCGCCCGGCAAGCCGTTTGAGTTACATTGCTCGGCACCCGGAAAGGCCATTATGGCCTATTTGCCGGATCGGGTACGCAATCAGTATCTGATCAATATGGATTTTGTAGCTTATAACGAGCGGACCATTACGGATCCGAAGCTCTATTTGCAGGAGCTTGAGGCTGTGCGCAAGCGGGGCTACGCCTTGGACAACGAGGAGGAGATGAGCGGCGTGATCTGTATCGGTGCTCCTGTCTTTAACTATACGGGCTATCCGTGTGGAGCCATCTGGATTTCGGGTCCGAAAGATCGCTTGACGGAGGAAACCGTGCGTACTACGGCTCAATGTATCGTGAAGGTTTGCAAGCAGATTTCGGTGGAGCTGGGTTTTTCTCGCTCCCAAGAAATATATAAAAAAAAAACACACCATGAACAGAAAACACTCGTTTAGGAATTGGATGGCAGTTGGGATGGCATGGGGGTGTCTATCCCTGGCCTCAGCTGGTAATCCTCCATTATTTACGACTGACATTGCACTGGATGGCCAGGGACAGCTGGTCTTGACGCAGAAAGGAACCAAACGGATTGATATCTTTTCGTCCGATGGGGCTTCGTTGCTTCATTCCTATCCGGTAGAAGAGACGCCGACCGGTCTGTTGCTGGATGGCGAAAGAGCCTATGTGACTACATTTGAGAAACAGGGAAAACTGCTGGGCCTCTCCTTGGCGACAGGTCAGGTGGAGTTTTCCATTCCGGTTGGTTCGGGAGCCTGTCATCCGATGTTCGGCCCGGACCGGAAGCATATTTATGTATGCAACCAGTTCTCGAATACAGTCAGTGAGATTGATCCTGCTACGCGCCAGGTGGTGCGTACCGCACGGGTATTACGCGAACCGCGTTCCGCCGTGTTCAGCAAGGATGGAAAATATTTGTATGTCACGAATTTCTTGCCGGCACAACGGGCTGATGTGGATTACGTGGCGGCGTGTGTCTCTGTCATTGACATGAAGACCTTCACCAAAGTGAAAGACATTCAGTTGGCGAACGGTAGTAATGCCGTGCGTGGCATTTGCATTACGCCTGACGGAAAATATATTTATGTATCACACAATTTGGGACGTTTTGCTGTGCCTACTTCCCAGTTGCAGCAGGGATGGATGAATACAAGCGCCTTCAGTGTGATCAATACGGAAAAGCAGAGTCTGGACGGTGTCGTCATTGTGGACGATCCGGATCGTGGCGCTGCTGGAATCTGGAGCATTGCCTGCAATGACGAGTCGATTTTTATCTCCCATTCGGGAACGCATGAGATCAGCGTGATTGACCACAAGGCGATGCGGAACAAATTGGAGAATTATCCCGACAAATCGGTATTGGACTATGATCTGACCTTCCTGTATGGCATGCGCAAGCGGATTCCGTTGGAGGGCAATGGTCCCCGTTGTATGGTGTTATCAGGCGACAAATTGTATGTGCCCACCTATTTCGCAGACGTGTTGAACGTAATGGATGTGAAGGATCAGAGTCTGGCGAGTGTCTCGCTGAATCCAGATCGTGAAGAGAGCATCGAGAACCGGGGCGAACGTTATTTCAACGATGCCGGCAACTGTTTCCAGAACTGGCAGAGTTGCAACGGCTGCCATCCGGGTGATGGCCGGAGCGATGGCATGAACTGGGACTTGATGAACGACGGAGTGGGAAACTCCAAGAATTGCAAGAGCATGTTGTTTGCCCATGTGACACCGCCTTGTATGATCTCCGGTATTCGTGCAACAGCGGAAATTGCGGTGCATGCCGGATTCAAATATATCCAGTTCTTTGACATCGAGCAGGAACATGCCGAGTGTGTGGATGCCTATCTGAAGTCACTGCAGCCGGTGCCAAGTCCCTATCTGGTCAATGGGGAACTTTCCGACAAGGCCAAAGAGGGACGTAAGGTGTTCGATAGGTTGGGCTGTGGCGAATGCCATAGCGGTCCCTATTTTACCGACATGAAAATGCATCGGATTGGTGAGGATGTAGAGTTTGAGAAGGGTTGGGATACGCCAACGTTACGCGAGGTCTGGCGTACGGCTCCCTATCTGTTCGATGGCCGTGCGGCCACGATGGAAGAGGTGTTCGAGGTGCATCGGCACGGTATTGACAAGAAGGTTTCCAAGAAGGAGATCGAGGAGTTGACCGAATATGTGAATTCATTATAAGGAGGGAGACGGTATGAATTATTGCGATAAGATACGTTATAACATCTATCATGCGAAACCGGCTGATTTTGGGGCGATGGTCGATGATCTGTTGGCCCAGTTGCCGGATTATGAAGTGATTCTGCGGTTGACCTTCTTCGGTACGCCCCGCTCGAATGAAGAGTATCTCGAACGGCGGGTCCGTTTGCGGGAAAAAGTACGTCGCTACTATGGCAATTTTGAGCCGTCAGTGACATATGTCTCCCAGCCGCCGCTGGATGCTCCGTTGGTGCTGGAAGTACACAGCTTTGTGCCGGAGCCGGATGACCGGATCACTTTCCGGCATATCCACGGGATGCCTTATGTCTTGTTGGAGAATGCGGAGGGACGTTTCCTGTTTGCCGGCGGTTTCCATGGTGACGTGGTCAACTTCCGGATGGAGCAGATCTCTACGGAGGTGTTCCGTCAATTGGGAAATGTGATGCGTAAGGAGGGCTTCCCGGTGAACAGCATTATCCGGCAGTGGAATTATATTGAACGGATTACGGCTTTCGACGGGGAAGACCAGCATTATCAGTCGTTCAACAATGCCCGCAGCGAGTTCTACGGACGTACTACGTGGGATAACGGTTATCCGGCCGCCACGGGTATCGGTGCAAATCTCGGCGGATTGGTGATCGACATTGATGCGGCCCTGTTCAAGTCGCCCGGCTGTTTTGCCACACCGATCGACAACAAGTTGCAGGTTGCGGCGCATGCCTATTCCGGTCAGGTGCTGGAGGCTGCCCGTCAGCGGAAAACGACTCCTAAGTTTGAACGTGCCAAGAGCATGACTTTCGACGGGCGACGCATTATCTATATTTCCGGCACAGCAGCTATTCGGGGGGAGGAGAGTCTTACGGGAGTCGGCTTGGAACGCCAGTTGCACATCACGATGGAGAACATTGCGGAGCTGATCGGACAGGCCCGGTTGAAGATGCTTCGCGTCTATCTGAAACAAAAAGAGGATTATGCCCTCGCCAAACAGCTGTTGGACGCCTATGGATTGAATATCCCCATCTCGTATATGTGGGCCGATGTGTGCCGCAACGAGTTGCTGATCGAGATCGAAGGAATCGCCATAGAATAAACAAAGAGCAGATTATTAACAACTAAATAGTATTGGAGATAAAATGAAAAAAGGAAACAGTTTTTTGAAGATGGCGCTGGGTGCCTCTTTATGTGCTTTGATGGCTTGTTCAGGTAACAACGCAACGGAAAAGTCTTGCTGTAAGGCAAACGGCAAAGGACAATGTACAGAGGCTTGCAACAGCTCTTGTCAGAATGAATGTAATCAAACTTGTAAAACGAATAAAGAGATGAAGTATTCTAAAAAGTACACAAATGCGGACTTCTACAAAGATGGGAAGTTCCAGCAGGAAGTTGCTATGGAGGCAATGAAAGACATGTTTGCTTTCTATGGTGTTCCTTTCACAGAGTTGATGGCAAAAGATATGTGGGTCACAGACTTCGGTTTGGGTGACTTTGAAAATGTCGGTATGGGCGGTATCTTCTGGATTAACGATCCGGAATATGGCTATTTCGCTCACGCCATCTATCTGTTGCCGGGTCAGATGATTCCGGAACATGCACACGTTGCTACAAAGTTCCCCGCCAAGCATGAGTCTTGGATGGTAGAGAAGGGTTGGGTTTACAACTTCTCTGTAATTGGCGACGAGACACCGAATGCTCCGGAGATCCCCGCTTCACACGGCCCGATCCAGAGCAAGAATTTTGTGGTTCAGAAAGTGGGCGACGTGCTCCGTCTGAAACAATTGGAATCATTCCACTTCATGATGGCAGGTCCGGAAGGCGCTATCGTGGATGAGTGGGCTTGCTATCACGACAATGACGGTCTGCGCTTCACGAACAAGCAAGCTTCATTGTAATATACGCCAACTTCATTGTTAATGCCTAAAACTTAAATACATGAACAAATACTCTTTGTTAGTGTCATTTTGGTTGTCTGCCTCTCTTTTTGCTTCGGCTGCTCCGAAGCAGAAAAAGGTGGATAGCTGGATTGATGCAGCGATTAAATGCAAATCCGAACTCCGGACCGAACTGAAGAAAGTGAACATGCCGGTAGGATCCGCATGGATTAAGGCTAAACAAAAAGCGGAACCTATCAGTGCCGACATTACCGGTCAGGATAAGTTAGTGTTGGTTACCTCCGGCGGTCCGGACGGTAACGATTGGGACTGGGGTACATGGGCCAATGCCAAGTTGATCAAGGCGGACGGCACATCTGTCTGGTTGGACGAGTTGGATCCCGAATACTGGGTATCCGGATCCGGATCCATCCGGAAGAACACGGACCTCTATGGCAATCCGTTGTTGATTGGCGGTAAGCACTATGATCACAGTGTGCTCTGCCATGCCAACGGTGTAATGGTGTATAATATTGGTAAAGAGTATGTCCGTTTTGAGGCTGAGGTCG
>JBJECC010000169.1:0-8220 GCA_051870655.1 Parabacteroides sp.
GGATGGGACCAGTCGCTGCTTCACTCAAAGTGAAAACATTAAACGACAGTCCCTACTTAGAAAGAGCACCAGAATGAGACCAGGAAAGGTACAGAGAAATCGACCAGTATGCCATGGAAAATGGAGATGAACACCAAATCTTTTCCTGAATAGCGGGTGATGATCGGCAGGGTGGTGTCCATGGTGGTGGCGCCTCCTGCACAGATCGGTGCCAAGCGTCCGAAGTATTTCACGAAGAGAGGAGCCCCCAACAGGGCCATGATCTCACGGATAATATTGGCCATCAGGGCGATCGTTCCTAATTCAGTGGCCAGTTGTACGCCCAGCGAGGGCTCTTTCAGCTGGGTGATCAGAATGGAGGAGAGGGAATAGTAGGCAAATCCGCTGCCTACGGCCAGGCAGTCGAAGAGACTCCATCGGGAGAGCAACAGGCTGACCAATGCTGTGGCCGATAACGTGCCCACAATGGTAGCCAGCGGGACCCACAACAGCTTGGGACGGATACTGCACAAGATCTCTTTCAATTTCTTGTCACTCCCGATACTCAATCCGACTTGAAACATCAACAAGTAGAGCACATACGTAGCTACCTCCTCGGATAACAAAAAATCCGGCATCTTTCCGCTGCCTCCCAACAGGCAACCCAAGGCAAAGAAACCGACGACTATCAAACTACCTTTCATTCGTTATCCCTCCTTTTTTCTTGAAACAGATAACGATAGACAAGGGCGGCCGCCAACAGGCTGCCCAATGTGCCGGCTACGGCCAACAGGAGTGCCTGGCCTCCCAAGGTGGCCAGATTCTTGACAATCTCTTCATTCGCACCCACGGTGATCCCCAGCAAAAAGAGTAACAGGAGGATCGTGTAAGAGATCGGACGGCCGATCTGCTGCAAGATTTCTACCTTCCGGAGCAGATAGCCTACAGCAATGCCGGCAAACATGATTCCAATAACTACAAACATAAAATATACTTTTTCAGCAAAGATAGTGCTTTTTTACCTATATTTGTGGCAAACAGTCAATCGCATTGTATAAGAATGACAATTCAAACTAAATCAGATAAGCAGTGAAAAAGAAAACACTTCTCTTTCCGGCGCTTCTTTTGGGTGTGATGGTCGGATGCCAACAGCCCTCTGCTCCGGATTTGTCCCGCGACCAACTGGCGTATGTCAATCCGTTTATCGGGACCGGATTCCATGGACATACGTTTCCCGGAGCTACACGTCCTTTTGCGATGGTGCAGCTCAGTCCTGACACGCATATTCTCGGCTGGGATGCCTGTAGCGGTTACCATGCTGATGACCGGCAGATCTATGGCTTCAGCCATACCCACCTCTCCGGAACCGGTATCGGAGATCTGGGAGATGTGGCGTTGCTTCCCTTCTCCGGTGAGGATTCGATCAAGCCGGTAGCCACGTTCCAGAAATCGACCGAGAAGGCGACCCCCGGTTATTATGCCGTGCATTTGGATAACTTTGATGTGGATGCCGAGCTGACCAGTACGGAACGGGTCGGATTCCACAAATACACCTACAAGAATCCCAAAGAGCGTAAAGTGATGCTGGATTTGGGACACATTTTGCAGCCGAACTGGGGCCACAAAGTGGTCAACAACGAGTATCTCTTCGTCAATGACTCTACCGTAGAGGGAACCGTGAAGACCCAGGGATGGGCTCACTTCCATTCTGTCTCCTACCGGATCACCTTCTCGGAGAAGATCGAGACCGTGTATCAGTTTATCGACGGAGAAAAACGTGCCGACTCGCTGTTCTTGCGGATCAATACCGATAAGGACCTGAAATTCCACTATAAGTTTGCTGAGAAAGAGGCACCGCTTTATGCCAAGGTGGCCCTCTCTATGGTGGATCCTGAGGGAGCCGAGAAGAATATGGCGGCAGAACTGCCTGGTTGGGATTTTGAACAGACTCGTCAGGCTTCTGCCGACCTGTGGAATGAGGCCTTGAACAAGATCCAGATCGACACGTTTGACCCGACAGTGCTGACCAATTTCTATACGGCTCTTTATCACACCATGATCGCTCCGTTTGTCTATCAGGATGTGGATGGCCGCTATTTGGGTATGGACAAGCAGGTGCATCAGGCGAAACCGGGTTATGTCAACTATTCCGTCTTCTCTTTGTGGGATACATTCCGTGCTTTCCATCCGTTGATGACCTTGATCGAACCCCAAAGGGCTGCCGATTGGGGGGAGGTGCTGGTGCAGGGATATCGTGAAGGAGGTATCCTGCCAAAATGGCCGTTGGCTTCCAGCTATACAGGTTGCATGGTGGGCTATCCGGCCACATCTGTCTTGGCGGATTTGATTTGCAAAGATCTGGCGAAAGGTGATCTGTCCGAATGGTCAGAAGCGGCAGAACGCTCTTCTGTGTATCGTGAAGACCTGGCTGAAAAGTTTGAGGGTACGCGCGAATTGGATCTGATCACATGGCATCCTTATTATAAGGAGAAATATGGATTTGTGCCGGCCGATTCCCTGCCGGAGTCTGTCTCTTGGGGATTGGAAATGGCCTATTTCGACTGGTGCGTCTCGCAGATAGCCGCAAAGGCCGGTCGGTCGGAGGTGGCTGAGGAATACGCTAAGAAGGCTGGTTATTACAAGCGTTATCTCGATCCGGAGACAAAGATGATGCGTGGCGTGATGGGCGACGGTTCGTTCCGTACTCCTTTCAATCCGCGTTACTCTTCTCACATGAAAAGTGACTACACGGAGGGAAATGCCTTCCAGTGGAGTTTCTTCGTGCCGCATGATATGGACAACTACATCGCTGCCATTGGTGGCAAGCGTGAATTGGAGACCCGTTTGGATACCCTCTTCACCACCTCTTCCCAGATTGACGGGGCCGAGGCGTCGGGTGACATTACCGGTCTGATCGGTCAATATGCACATGGCAATGAGCCCAGTCACCACATGGCCTATCTGTACAACTGGACCGATTCGCCTTGGAAGGCTCAGGAGCGGTTGGACTTCGTGATGCAGAATTTCTATACGAATCAGCCGGACGGTATCATCGGCAACGAGGACTGTGGCCAGATGTCAGCCTGGTATGTCATGAGTGCATTGGGTCTCTATCAGGTCTGCCCGGGCATTCCGGTGTACACGTTGGGCCGTCCGATGGTGAACCGTGCCCTGTTGCCTCTGAATGGAAAGTCGTTTGAGATTGTTGCCACGAACAACAGTGCAGCCAATAAATATGTACAGTCTGTCAAATGGAACGGTCAGGAGCTGGATGCTCCCTTCATCACGCACGAACAGATCATGCAGGGTGGCAAACTGGAATTTATCATGAGTGACCAACATAAATGAAAATAGCGATGTTATTGACAACAACAAACAGTATCGAGGGTAAACAGATTTTGCAATATTACGGAATCGTGTCGGGAGAGACCATCATCGGTGCCAACCTGATCAAGGATTTCTTTGCCGGTATCCGGGATATTGTCGGTGGTCGGGCCGCTTCCTATGAATCGGTCTTGCGGGAGGCGAAAGAGACAGCCCTGCAGGAGATGAGTGAACGGGCGGCCCAAATGGGAGCCAATGCCGTCATTGGCATTGATTTGGATTATGAGACTGTAGGGGCGAACGGCAGTATGCTGATGGTAACGGCTGCCGGTACAGCCGTACGGTATCTATAACAATAAAAGCGGGTGCCTCCACAAAGAGTGCACCCGCTTGCATTCATATAATAAATAGTCAGGTTTATTCTCCTACCGAAAGGTAATTCTTCAATGGATTGGAGTACATCTCCAAGATCTTTCCACGTAAGAAGGCCTCATCCTTGTCGGGCAGTACAATTTTGTCCAACTGATTCTGCAAATAGGTTTCAAACTGCTTTTTGTCTTTCAGCCCGTAGTGATCCTGAAAACGTCGTGAACCAGTCAGCAGGTCATACGCCACGTAGTTGCAGGGATAGAAACGATAGTGCTTGAAAATCTCCTTGTCAATGGTATTGGCAATGGTCGCATACAGCTCCACTTTGTCCATAGCCGGATTCAGATCACGAATGAGTTCATTGATCGGCGTACAGATCGTAAAGTGGGTACGGCCTTTGTTGTTGAGGATACCCGTCTCCATGCTGAGCAGATCGTCCCGTTTGCTCTTGACGAAATTCGGGTCGTCCCGTTTCTGCTGGAACTCTTTCGCTTTCAAATAGTCGCAGGGATCAAACTCGTATGAGATGGAGACCGGAACGATGTTCAGGGCAATCAGATTAGAGAGAATGTCTTTGTCTCCGCCCATGTTCAACATCTTGAGGATGCTGGCTTGGGTCCGGTCGTTCGAGTCTTTGGCGCGTCCTTCCCGTTGGGCAATCCAGATAGATTCTTTGGTCTCCTTGATGGTGTGATTGATGTAGGCGGAGAGTGTACCGCTCACCTCCAGCATCTGGCGCACCGAAACACCGCGCTTTACGATGAAGCTGTTGTTCAGCCGGACCAGTGTCTTGATCCAAGGACGGATCAGCAGGTTGTCACCGATGGCGACCTGCGTCATGCCGTAGCCGACATCGTAGAGCATCACATTCAGGAAAGAGGCGTCTAAGACAATATCCCGGTGGTTCGAGATAAAGGTACATGCCGGCTTGCCTTTCGGCAGACGGCTTCGCCCGGAAATGTCGAGCGAAAACGTGGTGTTTCTGGCGACTGTCATGACAGCCTCGTAGGCCAATGTCGATTTGAATTGCTCTTTTGTCTTGCAAGCACGCATGGCTTCTACAAATTGATCCCAGGTCAACGGAGATCGGAGGTATTGGTAAGCACGTCGAAAATCCTCGTCAGCGACCAGCGTTTCGATTGCCTCTTTCACCTCGTCGTTATTCAACGGACGTATGTCGTCGAAATTATAGGAAACAGTTTCTTCCATATCTTTTAGTTAAACTCATTTTCAATAATATCAGTCATTACCTGCGTGATGTCCATCCCGGCGGCCCGTACCTGTTGCGGAATGAAGCTTGTGGCTGTCATTCCCGGTGTCGTGTTGATCTCCAACAGGAAAGGTTCACCCGTCTGCGGAATGATGTAATCAGCTCGGATAATGCCTTTTGCACCCAGAATGTCATAGATGCGGGAAGTCTCCTGCTGGATCTTCCGAGTCATCTCCGGATCTATACGAGCCGGTGTGATCTCTTGCACCTGACCGTTATACTTCGCATCGTAATCGAAAAACTCATTGTCTGTCACCACTTCGGTAAGCGGGAAGATCACCTCTTTTCCCTTCACCTTGTAGCAGCCGCAAGTCACCTCCGTTCCTGCAATAAAGCGTTCTATCACGACCTCCTTCCCTTCGGCGAAAGCCTTTGCGATGGCAGGTTGCAGCTGTTCTACCGTCTTCACCTTGGTGACACCGAAGCTGCTTCCTCCGTCATTCGGCTTGACGAAAACGGGAAGCCCCAGTTTGGCAATGACCTCATCGTCCGAGACGCTTTCTCCCTGGAAAAGATGGATTGAGGAGGCGATGTTCACCCCAAAGTCCTGCAGATAATGGTTGCAGACATATTTGTTGAAAGTGACTGCACTGACCAGCATGCCGCAGGAGGAATAGGGAACCCCGATCATATCGAAATAGCCCTGCAACCGTCCATCTTCGCCCGGTGTACCGTGGATCGTGATATAAGCAAAATCGAAACGGATCTTCTCCCCCTGCCAGACGAAGCTGAAATCATTCTTGTCAATCGGCGTTTCCGTCCCGTCCGGCAGCTTCACGACCCATTCGTTTTTCTTTACGAGGGCAATATATAAATTATATTTGTCTTTATCAATAAAAGAGTAGATTCCTTCTGCACTTTTTAATGAAACTATATACTCAGATGAGTATCCACCTGCTACAATCGCAACATTTCTTTTCATTATTATAATTCTTTAGTGTTTGCATATACCCGCCATCGCTCGATCAGTTGTTCCATGTCGTCGGGAAGTTCTGAATCGAAAAACATCTCTTCGCCTGTGCGGGGATGGATAAATCCCAATGTCTTGGCATGAAGCGCCTGGCGTGGGCAAATGGCGAAACAGTTTTGTACGAACTGCTTGTATTTTGTAAAAGTCGTTCCTTTGAGAATCTCATGTCCTCCATACCGCTCGTCGTTGAACAGGGTATGGCCGATGTGCTTCATGTGCACCCGGATCTGATGGGTGCGTCCTGTCTCCAGACGGCACTCCACCCAGCTGACATAGCCCAACCGTTCCAGCACCGTGTAGTGCGTGACCGCATGTTTGCCCTGGTCTCCTTCCGGAAAGACGGTCATCTGCATCCGGTCTTTCGGGTTCCGGCCGATGTTGCCTTCCACTGTCCCCTCGTCCTCCTGGATGATGCCCCAGACCAGCGCACGGTATTTCCGTTTGGTGGTCTTGTTGAAGAACTGCAGGCTCAGATGGCTCTTGGCTTCCGGACGTTTGGCCACGACCAACAGGCCCGATGTGTCTTTGTCGATGCGGTGCACCAGCCCCAGACGCGGGTCAGACGGATCATATTTGGGATCGTCCCGCAGATACCAGGCCAATGCATTCAGCAACGTGCCGGTGTAATTGCCGTGGCCGGGATGCACCACCAATCCTGCCGGTTTGTTGACCACCAGCAGATCTTCATCTTCATACACGATGTTGAGGGGAATCTCTTCGGGAATAATCTCGATCTCCCGTTTGGGACGGTCCATGACGATAGAGACCACATCCAACGGTTTCACCCGGTAGTTGCTTTTCACCGGCTTGCCGTTCACTAAGATGCAACCGGCTTCCGCTGCCAGCTGGATCCGGTTGCGAGTCGCATTCATGATCCGGTCAACCAGAAACTTATCGACACGCAGCAGGGTCTGTCCTTTATCGGCTACGAAGCGGAAATGTTCGTATAGTTGTAACGGTCCATCACTTTCATCCGAAAGCAATAAATCGTCGGAATCCATGTCATCCAGATATTCATCCATGTCTAAAACCAATTTTCCTCGTCGTTTGTAATCTTTTCAACCGGTTTGAGATTCAAGGAGTCCATTTCGTCGATTGCCAAGGAGTCCATGTCCGGTCCTCCACTGATTTTCAAGACTAACTTCGCGTTTAAAGGAATCAGCTCGCCGGCCGGCAGCATCCGTTCTTTGTATTCTACGCCGATGGCCAGGTCTTTGTATTCACCTGCCACATACTCGACTTCGATTTCGTTGAATCCTCTCGACTTCAAGATCGCATACGCCTGACGGAACGAGAGGTCGGTGATTTCCGGGATGGCGGCCATCTGCGACGTAAGCGCATTGATGGTAATGAAGAGGATCCGTCCCTCCTTGACCTTCGATCCGACATTCGGGATCACTTCCACAATGGCGCCTGGAGCGACCTCTTTGGAGAAGACCGAATCGACTACATTATATCGCAGATGATTGTTTTCCAAGAAAGAAACGGCATCCTCCAACCGGAGCCCTTTGATGTCCGGCACGACAATCGCCTCGTTGTGCCGAGTATATACGTCTAACCAGTGTAACACACCCCAGATAAGACCGCCGGTGAGAGCTGCCGCCAGGACGAGGGTGATGACAAAGGGATTCTTGATCAGTTTTACAAAAATATTGCCCATGTATTGTCTCGCATTTGTATGGTGGTTCAAAAGTATAAAAAAAATGGCAATTCACTCCTTTTCTCAGGGAGAGATTGCCTTGGAAACAAAAAAAGTAGGAACATACACGTGAAATTGTCCCTACTTTTCTTAAAATCGTTTCAGAATAAAGCTGATTATCCGTTGTATTCGTCAGAAACGGTCAGTTTTGCTCTACCTTTAGCGCGACGTGCAGCCAATACACGACGGCCATTGGCGGTAGCCATTCTTGAACGGAAACCATGTTTGTTCACTCTTTTTCTGTTGGAAGGTTGATATGTTCTCTTCATCTTGCTATATAGTTTATTTATTATTATTCATGTCAATTCGGGCTGCAAAGATAGAGGCTTTTTTTTAATAAACAAAGCATTGACTCATTTTTCTAATAGATTCCTCCCTTATTGAGGTTATTGAAATTGGAGTGTTGCCCGTTGAACCGCTGTGCCTCTTCACCTGTTGGATTCAATTCAATGGCCTTCTTCAGGTCCGCGAAAGCTCCCTCTTTGTCTCCCAGCTCGTTTTTGGCCCGTCCCCGTTCGGCATACGCTTTGCCCATCTCCGGGTTCGATTCGATCAGCTCGTCGAAATAGGCAACGGCCTCTGCGAACTTCCCTTGCAGCGTCAGCAGAT
>JBJECC010000170.1:0-8212 GCA_051870655.1 Parabacteroides sp.
ACGTGTTCGTCGGGGAGATCCGTCCGTCGCGCGACAGGCAGTTCAAGCAGTTCCGGTCGATGGCCTACGGCTACCGTGCCATGTTCCGGATTCTGGACAACTACGTGCGTCGCTACCGTCTCGACACGGTGGAGAAGATCATTGCCCGCTGGGCACCGGAGAACGAGAACGACACGAAGGCATACATCTCCACGGTCTGCCGGCTGAGCGGACTCACGGAGGAGAGCCGTGTCGATCCCGACAGCATGGAGACGATGTGCGGCATCGTGTGCGCCATGAGCTATGTGGAGAACGGCAGGGCAGCCGTCCGTGCGGACGTGGAGGCGGGCTGGCGGCTGCTGAAAGGAGGTGACCTATGAAACATGCACGCATGATAGTCGGACTGGCCATCCCGATCTCGCCCGTGCTGGAGCTGGTCGAGAAGTATGTATTCGGAGACTGGGAGTTCGTGAAATACCTGGCGGTGCTGGTGGTCATCGACACCGTGCTGGGGATCGTGAAACACTACCAGCGTCATGACATCAGCAGCCGCGCCTACGGCATGATCGCGAAGAAGATACTGGTCTATTCGGTGGTGATGATCGTGGCGCATGTGATCGCCTCTTTCACGGTGGAGGGCAACACGGTGGATTCGCTTTCGTGGTTCCGGTATTTTGCCTGTTCGGTCCTGATGGTGCGCGAAGGCATTTCCATACTGGAGAACACGGAGAGCATTTACCCCGGATTCCTTCCCAAGTCCATCGTGAGACGGCTCAGCGAGTTTGACAGCAAGACAGGCAAACCGATGGAAGGAGGCGGAGCATGAAGCAGACGGATCGGACTCGTTATACAGCATGGATTTTTGGGATGATTCTCATCCACAACATGCTGTGCGCATGCGGCAGGATACAATATGTACCTATGCAGACGATTCTGAAGGATTCGATCGTCTTCACCCGCATCGATATAGACAGCGTGGTCTATCGGGATTCCATCTTCATCGACCGGAGCCGGGATACGATCTTCAAATACGTGGAACGCAAACAGCTGGTATGGAAATTCAAGTCCGATACGCTTATCGCAGATCGGACAGACAGCGTACCTGTCCCATATCCGGTCGAAAGGGAACTGACCCGGAGCGAACAGTGCCGCATGGCAGCGGGCACCTACGTGCTGCCTGTCATGGTGCTGCTGCTGTTCGCCCTGCTATACAGAATTATCAAATCACGTGACAACAGATGATGTTATGGAGCGAAGAAGATGCAATACAGATATCACCCTGCTGGTGGCTGTCCGCCTCAAAACGGGTGAGACGTTGGATCCGGATAGGGTGCAACGGCTGAGCGTGACCTGCTGGCACCTGTTCTATCGGGAGATCCGGATGGCAGTGCCGTTTGATGTAGTTGACGGTGTAATACGCTGTCACATTCCCGCGTCCTGGACCGGTAAGCCGGGCAAGTATGCCGTGACCGTGGAATATGAAGCGGACGGACGGCACGTGGCAGACGAGTGTCCGGCGCTGGAGCTTGTACCGGTCACATCGAGACCGTCCGTCATTCCGGAGCAGCCTGTCTGTCTCGGTGTGTTCGTCGATGTATGCAAGGACGGGACAGACGGGGCAACTCCCTACATCGGAGAAAACGGGAACTGGTGGGTACGGGCACAGGATACGGGGGTGCATGCCACAGGCCCGGAGGGACGTACGGGTACATTCGCCTATCCTGTCTTTTCTGTCGATCCAAAGACAGGACTGCTGACCGCCCGCGAGCCCTTCTATTACGAGGGAGATGAAATCAGATTGGATAACGGATATTTAAAAATGACAATATGATCACAAAAGAGATAACACTTGGAAAGGTCAGTCCGGTCGGATGCAGACAATACGATGCGGAGCGTCCGTACGACGTGCTGGACATCGTAGAACAGAACGGGCAATCCTACCTCAGTCTGCATGACGGGAACAGCGGGAACAACCCGGAATCTGATGCAGACGAGTTACATTGGATGCTGCTGGCCCAGCGTGGAGAAAGCTGGTATCAGATGTGTGTAAGGACAGGACGGTTCTCCGGATCAGAGGACGAGTTTCTCGACGAAAAGCAGGCACAGATAGATGCAGCCGCCGCAGCTGCCGATAAGGCAAACGAGTCGAGCCGTCAAGCATCAGAAAACGCATCCTATGCATCTGATCAGGCAAAACGAGCCAAAGACATTGCTGTCATAACCGAAGAGCTCTACAGACGGATTGAAGAGGAAAATATTGCATGGATCGAAAAAGAGGAAGCTCGACAGAAAGCCGAGTCGGATCGTGTCATCGCAGAGAACAGGCGAAACGAGGCTGAAGTTTCCCGCGCTCAACAAGAGACGATGCGAGGACAGCAATATGATGCATGGAAAGCGGATGAAGATACGCGTGTGGCAGCAGAAAATGAAAGAAGCAGAAACGAAAGTATCCGGATTCAGAACGAAAACGACCGGCAGCAAAAAGAGACGGAACGCCAATCATCTGAAACGGAACGTAAAAGTGCGGAGTTGAATCGTGAGAGATCTGAAGAATCACGGAATGAATCAGAATCGTTACGAAATGAAGCCGAGACCGCACGAGAACAATCAGAGGCTTCCCGCATTGAGCAGCACACTCAGGTAGTGTCTGCGTGCGAATCTGCCGCCAGGAATGCCAACGATGCTGCTCTGTCTGCTGTTGAAATAGCCAATGCTGCAGGAGACTCTGCAATTAAAAAGGCTAACGATGCTGCGACAAATGCAATGACAGTGGCTAATGATGCAGCTACGAATGCCACAAATCAGGCCGACTATGCCAAGAGGCAGGGTGATTATGCCAAAGAACAGGGTGATGCGGCTAAAGTCCTTAACGATAAGGTTGCGACAAATGAGAGTAATATTGGTACTTTGCAGGGTCAGGTATCACGACTGGAGCTGTTCCACGATCCTTCCCGTTATGCTGTGGCAGCATGGGATAATGACGATTTAAACCCTGTTGCAATCGAGTTTCAAGGGAATAAAAAGGTTGCAGATGACTACAAGTTTATGCTGATCGATACGAGCGACAACACCCGCAAGACGACTGCATGGAAAGAGCTGAAGCGTAACAACCTGCTCCGATTTGCGGACGATACCTTTGCACCGACGGTTGGCATCACACAGGACATGTATGATGCGTGTGCCGCCAATGCACTCTATATTTTGGATGAGGATGGCGTGACATACAGTGAGGCGTATGCGTCAGGATCGTATGATGCAGAGGCTGAATGGACCATTGACAAGGCATCTATCCAGTCCGGAGGATCTGAGCGAACATTGTATATATTGGAAGCAGATGGCATCACCTACACTCCCGTATCTCACAAGCTGCGCCCATGGGAAACGGTGGAAACCAAATACACAATCGGCATCGGTATGGATCATGTAGTCTATCTGATGGATAATGTAAAAGGCAAGAGCGGCAAGACCTGGCAAGGTCTGTTTCTGGACCCGGTTACGTGGGATGGCATTGATGTAACACCCTGGAAACTGGAACCGACAGCCATTTCCCCCTGTCCGGTCTGCACCGTGGGAGGCAAGTCACGCGCCTTCTTCTATCTCTACGAGGGAGAAGGATATTGCGCCGGCTACTCCAATTACGGATGCAACATTTTTAAAGATGGCCGGACGTACCCTCGCCATACGGATATGAGTCAGGTCAACGATATGAACTTCAGCCGTGCCAACAATTCGGACAATACGTTGCCTTATCCTTTTGCGGAGGGAGGGTATCATGCATTAAACACCTACAACAATGCACTGGAGGTGCTGTACGAAACACGCTACATCCATGGAGCGTCCCGTTTCGGCACAGGTATTTCCTCACTTGACAGCTCCAACAATGAGGCAAACTGGCTTGCAAACGGAGGAGCACGGTACCGGGCCAAGGGTACGGACTCGTGGACTTACGGCACATGGAGTTCGAGTATGAGCTTTTACACCGCTGCAGACCTTAAAACAAAACTGCCCTTAACTGCGTGTGTCAATGGAGAAGCCCCGAAAGAGCAGTGTATGGAATCGCAGATGGCATTTTCGTATGCCATGGAACTTGGAGTCGAAGAAGGTGTCAAGTTTTCGTTTTACGGATCCGAGTATTGGTACAAGATCGTACCAGACACGTCTGGAACCGACAAAATGAACGTCCGCGTCTATCGTATCAAGACCGGAACGGCAAATCTTTATAACGCGTCCGGAGAGCTGACAGAGGTGGAAATCGAGTGCTGTCTGCGTATGTCACTTTTCGGAGGAGCCAATCTGTCTGGAGATGTCTTTTGTTATTGGGGTGGCGGATATGAGCAGGTGGGTACCTGCGTGAACGTCACACAAGGAAGTATCGGCCATCCTGTCAAATTGTATATACAACCGGATCAATTGAAATGGCTTCGCGAAACGGCTGTTACAAAAGATGATTTCGGAGAGTTTGAATTTGAGCGTGAATACATTTTTGCAGGTGATTACAGTACGTTAGGCAATTCATACGCAAAATCGCGTGCACCCTACACGGTCTGGAAAACAGCAAACGGGGGAAGCACTTCCAACGGTATGTGCTTCTATGAATACGACTATAATTATTGGTCGTCAAAGTTAAACCAGCGTGTACGTATCGCTTCGCGTTTTCGCGGTTATGCGTACTACTCGAATTGCTCGCGTCGGTTTCTGAATGCGAACTACTCCGCTGCCTACCCGACTCGCTACTTTGCCGGGTCTGCCCAAGCTTTAATAGATGCCGCAGGCCCGCTGCAAGCGGAATGATGGCGATGCAATCGCCTGACGATTTCCGCCCGCAAGGGCGGTCGCATTAAAACGGAAAAAACAATGTCAAATGAATAATAATACATACTTTTGTCGCGCAAGTCGTCTCCAGGCAAGTCCGGCAATGGGACCGAGACCTCCGAACCTGGAAAGTCTTGCTGAAATAACGGTTGAGAGGCCGGCTTCGCGTTTTCGCGGTAATGCGAACAACTCGAATTGCTCGCGTCGGTATCTGAATGCGAACAACTCCGCTGCCAACACGAATCGCAACAATGCCGGGTCTGCCCAAGATTGAAGACATACCAGACAATCCCTCTCAGTCGTGCCCAGGAGTGGCGAACTAATAAAAGACAAGCGCATATCCCTACTCGTGGGGATGGGATGCGCGGTAGTCATACAAGCGATTACCTATCAGCCCAAGCTTGCTGAGGCTGTCAACGAGATTAAGAATGAAGAAGGTCAGTAATATATATGACAACATAACAGTTTCAGATTTCCGGGATGCGGCATTTCGTTCTTTTGCAGATCATGAAGGAGAACGAGAGGTGGTTGATTTCCGCCGGAATCTGGATGAAAGGTGTCGTATATTATATGATGCATTCCGAAACGGATCTTACAAGAGTCTCCTAAAGTACAGAAAGATGGAGAAGACGAACAACAACGGGAAAAAGCGTTGTATTGATTCTCCTGATCTGACAACCCGTATCTATCAGTACGTCTATTTGAACAAAATAGAACCTGCGTATTTCAGCAAAGACAATCTGATGGGATTGAACTGCAAAAAAGGATGCGGGATCACATCCAGTATTGATCATAAATCCGTGCTACACCGGGCCAAAGAAATCTATTTCGATAGGCTCGACTTGAATTACGTCCTTGTAATTGACCAGCGCAAGTGCTATGATCATATAACGATACCTGTTTTCAGAAAGGCCATGAAACGCCTGACAGACGATCATGCATTCATAGACTATTCCGTCTCCGTCTGCTTTGTCGATGGACGTTTACCTATCGGGACTCCGACAAGTCCGATGGTACATCATATCGTCATGCTCGACTTTGACATTTGGGCTAAAAGCATCTGCAACGTGGCCATCCGATATGCGGATAACAACCTGTTTGCTTTTGCGACATCAGAGGAGGCGCAACAGACGAAATGGCGTATCAAGAATTACTGGTGGTATAAATTGGGGATACGTGCGAAGAGTAACGAATGCCAAGTCGTATCGATGGACCAGCCTTTGGATTTTTGCGGATATGTATTGCATAGAAACAGAAATCCGAAATGCAGTCACAACAAAGGATATGTGACTGTAAGAAGATCCACCGTTGACCGTGCAAGAAAATGCAGATCTGACGAAAGCTGGTCGGCTTATTTCGGAATTATGAAACACGCTGACGCATACAATTTAATGTCAAAAATAGAACAGTCCATGAAGCTGAGAGAATTAACACAAACTATCCGGATAAACCGGACGATGGATGCCAGGAACATAGAAATACGAGAACTGGTAAATACACCCATCACCATTTACGATTACGAAATACGATATAATACGCAGAAACAGCCAAATTGGATCAAATGTCTGGTCGGTATCGAAGAAGTAATCGACGGTGAAAAGACCGGGAAAATACTCGCCCGTGAGTTTCACGGCAACTATCAAGGAATCATCCAGTTTATTTGTGCGTGTGAGAAACAGTATGGTAAATCGCGTCTCTTGCCCATTGAGGATGTCGAAATCGAGAATCAATGCGGATATATATTCAGAGGATCAACGAACCAGCTAACTTACATTGAAGAATGAAATTCATAGAGAAAGTACCCGTACCGGCCACTCCGGAACAGGACGTGAACAAGGACTCAACGATATGGATAGGCGGGAAATGCGTAGCCATGGTAGAGGGGAGGCAGACTGTTGCATACCTTCTTCATGAAACATACACCGTTACAAACGAACACGGCGAGGAGGAAGTGCAAGTGAAGGCCGCAGAGGTCCGTGTTGACTCCCCTCTGACGGAGATCAAGCTGATTGAGGCTGCAAGAAACGTGGTAAAATCAGCTATATCAAAGTATGATACATCTCCTGCTGTAAACAGCTTTATACTGGAAGGCAGACGTATGTGGATAGACAAGGCTACCAGATCAGGACTCATGCTGAGACTTAACGCTGAGTCTGCGTCAGGGGAAAAGACGACAACCCTGTGGTACGAAGGATATCCTATATCACTACCTGTAGATAGTGCAATATCCATGCTGAATCAGCTGGAGGTGTATGCATCTCAATGTTACGACAAGACACAGGAACATCTGTCAGCCATATCTTTCCTTTCGAATCCGGAACAGATCATGGAATACGATTATACGGAAGGATATCCGGAATTCTTGGAGTTTTAGTAATCAAATTCAGTTTAGACACGTCTGTCTTTTATTAGGATAGGCGTGTTTTTTATGACAGCCTGAAACTAATCAGACATTGCTGCTATCAATACTAATATCTGGATCTACAGAGCATCGATTGCATACGAACCCAATATCCCACACAGAAAGTTTGATCCAGGATTATTTGTCTGGACATAGAATTTCTATGAGTACTTCACAGAAGAATATATGATTCTTTATCGATACAAAGATACTAATTTATAGTGAGTTTGCAAAATATTCAGGTCGTTTTTTCTGACTATTGCACATTAAATTTTAAGAACTAATAGGTGGTTTAAACGCTATATAAACGCCGTTGCACTGTGTGTGTTTTTTTATCACATTTCGTTTTGAAAACCATCACATTTCGATTTGCCGATTATACTTGCCCACAGATGGCAGCCTACATCCGTGGCCGTTTGGGATAGATAGGCCATTCCTAATCTTAAGAAATTATAAATATTTTCGTTTTTAGGCTCCTACGTGCCTTAAATGACAGCTTACATACAAGCTCAGTATTTGATGAGTCTGAAAGAATACTCGTCAAATGCCCCTACGATGTCAGATATGGAACGAGAAGATTATAGAAGGCAGATAACCGAACTCCTTCAAGGTATGACTGCTCTTCTTGAGGTAAACAAGAAGATGGGAAAGGATCTGGCCGAGGCGAAAGCTTGCCTTGAGAAGGCAAACAAGCGGATAGATGTCTTGAATTCTGAGGTGAACTATCTGAAAGGAAAGCAGGTGGCCGAAGGACGGACTACGAACTCGTTACACAAGAATTATTGTGTTAACAATCTAAAATTTTCAGTCAAATAAAAATAACTAGAGAATCCCATGCCCCTGTCTTTCTGGGGTGATGGCTTATTGCCATAGGGATTGGATGCTTACTTACCTCTAAAATAAAAATCATGAAAGGAATCGTATTAGCCGGTGGGTCAGGAACTCGCCTATATCCCATCACGAAAGGAATCAGTAAACAGTTGATGCCGATCTTTGATAAACCGATGATCTATTATCCCA